>JBAZRS010000565.1:0-3889 GCA_041662825.1 Victivallales bacterium
CATCACAACATCTTAACAACAAGAGACATAAAGCTTAGGTTTACGCATATGGGTAGTACCCCGATGCTTTCACACTCCGACTCTTCTCGGGCAGGTTGCCCGAGTTACTTTCTCGGGATGGTATCCCGAGTTACTTTTTGAAACATAAATCTTAGGGTAAATGAAACAAGCTGTTGCTTCTCAGGAATTGAAAATTTCCTTGAATAATCTTATGTAGGTGCGGAACTGGTCGAGTGGGCAGTCGGGTGGAATGCGGTGGTCGGGCATCGGGATGAAAGCGCCTTCAGCTACGAGTTCCTTCAATGGTTCTAGCTCTGCGCGTATCGCCTTTTCACCAAGGGGAATCACATGTTTGTCAACTCCGCCGATCATTCGCAGTTGTTTCCCGTACTTCTTCCTGAACGTCACAGGATTCGCCTTCCAAGTTCCGACTTCGATCGGGAAAACAATGTCGAATCCGCTCTCAAGCCAGAGCGGAAGAAGATCGTCGATCTTGCCGTCGGAATCTATCAGAACATATTTCACGCCCATCCTGTGGTAGAAGTCTATCATCCTGCGGTAACGTCTGTCAAAATAGGTTCTGTAGAGGTCGGGTGAAAGCAGAGGTCCGGTATTGAAACAGCAGTCCTCGAAGATGTAGGCGAAATCGAAAGACGCCTTTTCAAGCAGCGGTTTGTTGAGCGCCATGTAATATTCCGTCTGGAACTCGATCATCTCCTCGTAGAGTGCGGAATCATCGAAAGGCAAATATGAGATCGCCTCGACACCGAGCGCATTGCGGAGATTGCCGAAAAGACTTCCCCCGAAGAAACAGGTCATATGCTCCCGCGAATTCAGGAGCTTCACCCGTTCCTCCCACCCGGGACGCCAGCGGGACTTGTCGGACGGATCAAGGGACTTCTTATATGCCGCCCAGGATTCGCGTGTCGGTTCGAGGTCGTGTTTTATGGTGTGGGAGATGGAACTGCCGATCTTGCTGACCTGCACGATTCCTCCGAACGGAGTGCGCATCGTTCTAGTCTCGGCATCCTCTTCAATGGTCTCGGATTTGCCTTTGGGGTGCGGCCACGGCTCTAGGATTCCCTGGTTGTTCCAGATGCTGCCTTTGCCATCGGGTGATGATTCCCAGTCGGCATCCATTTCCGGAAGCTGGGGGCCGGCGTTGTCGCCTTCCATCAGGACGCCCTTGAATCCCTCCTCTTTCCAGCGGAGCTTCGTCTCCGGCCAGGTTCCGAAATAGAGGACAGGTATACGGTCCGGCTTTCCGTATCCCATGACTTCGGCAAATCGCTGTCGTCCGTTCACACAAGCCTCGTAACAAGGAATTCCCTGAATGATTCCAGCGACTTCCATTCGAGCGCCCAGCGGATTTTCTTGCCTTTTTCATTCACCCTGGTACATCCGTCCCATGAGATTTCCACGGGACGCTCGCTTATTTCCAGCAAGTCCTCGGCAAAGGCGAGATATACTGCGACCGTATCGAAAAGTATTGAACTTTTTCCTTCGTCATTTCTTCCGCCCAGCCAGAGCTGATATGAATCTATGAGCGCCTTTGTAAGGGGATTTAGGGATTCCTTGACGCGTCTGTAAAGATCGCCGTCGAGTCTGACAACACCGCAGGTGTCGATCGGGGTTATGGTCATGCTGTCCCATGGCGCACTGAAAACGGAGATCGCGGAAATCACATCCACTATGACATTGTATTCGGGAACGATTCCCGGCGCGCCTGCGTAATTTTTCGCGATCGAACCCTGCATGCCGACGAATTTTGTTTTTGCGGCAATCCGCGGTTCCCGCCTCAAGGCTTCGGCGATATTCGTCACCGGCCCTATTGAGATCAGCGTTGTTTTCTCCTTCGAGTCCATGATGGTCTTGATCATCGCATCGACGCCGTCGGAATAAATTTTGCCCTTGTATTTAGTGATGTCAAAATCCTTTACCCACGGGCTCACCTGCAGGGGCTTGTCCAAGGTATTGATTCCGGTGCCAATCGGGATGTCGGTGCGGTTTGCTGCCTGCAGCATCTTCGCGGTGATGGCAGTGCGGTGATCAGTGTTGAAGGTCGCAGTTGTGACAAGTTTAAGGTCGAGTTCCGGAGAATTGAGGAGCATCACAAGCGCCCACGAATCGTCTATGTCTGTGCCGATGTCGGTGTCGAGAATTACCGGGATGGTTTTCTTCATATGAAAAATCTCCTTTATGTATGCGATCTAATATGCTATTCCTCCATTATTTTTAAAGTGAAGCTTAATGGAACCTGAAAACTATCTCACATCCTTCCCGCTTATCCTTGATATTTCCTCTGGGGAAGTCTATTTTGGTAAGTGGCCTAGTGCCCGAGATTGATGGAAGATGTGGTCGGTAATCCGGGATCTGGGGTCAGTGAAAGAATGGCGCTTAGATTAAGAGGAGACAAACTAAAGCTTGAACTCCAACTAATGAATTTCAAAGGTTGGAGTACAAGCTTCAGCTTGAGTCTTTTCCCGCTGTTAAGCCTTAACTAGCCGCCATTCGGGTCAGTGAAAGACAGAGGGCCGACGACCCTCCTTCGCCAAGGCTACGGAGGGCAGGCTGACGACTAACGACTAATTTATATGGAGGACAATACTATGCGTTTAGGAGCTATTGCCGTGGGACTTGGAATTGCGAATGCAGTTTTATCGTCCGCAGCGTTTGCCGGAGAGGGAAGCTGTTTCATAAAGGACGGCGACAAGATAGGATTTTTCGGTGACAGCATAACTGACGCCAAGACGTTTGGCCAGATAACAGAGCTTGTCTTCCGCCATTTCCATCCTGACGCCAAGGTCAGCTTCATCAACAACGGGCGCAGCGGCATGCAGCTTGCCGGAGTAAAGATCGAAGATGTGATAAAAGGCGATCCGAACGTGGTCACCATAATGATGGGGATGAACGACGCCATCAACGCCTCCTGGGTCAGGGGCATGCCTATTGAGCCCAAGGCCGCCGAATACAAGGCGAATCTCGTCAAGCTTGTGCGCGGGCTCAAGGAGAAAGGCAAGGTGGTCGTGATTTTCACCCCTACACTGACAGAGGAGAGCGCCGATTCGAGCTGTTTCAGGATTGAGGGCACCAGTCTTCTCATGGAAGCCATGGGAAAGGCCTGTGAGGAAGTTGCCAAGGAGGAGTCGGTATATTGCATTCCAGTCCAGTCGGAGTTTGAAAGCTATCAGGACTCCCTTCCCCGTTTTGCACAGCTCCGGCAGGACGGCGTACATCCCTGCGCCAGGGGACACTACCAGATAGCCCGTTCGGTATGGAATCACATGAACCTGGCGGGACCGATTAAAGGTGACAGAGCCATCTCAGCAGCACCGAAAAGTTCCGATGTGAAAGTCTCGCTCGTGTCAAACATCATCCCCACCGACGCAGACTCCCTTGAATTCTCCATAGTCACCCCCAAACCGGCTGCTGTGAAACTTACCTGGAGCCTCGGACAGGCAAGAGGATC
This sequence comes from Victivallales bacterium, assembly GCA_041662825.1. Taxonomy (GTDB): domain Bacteria; phylum Verrucomicrobiota; class Lentisphaeria; order Victivallales; family GWF2-50-93; genus GWF2-50-93. The sequence goes on from JBAZRS010000565.1 coordinate 3,470, forward strand.
CGAAACCCTGAATTTGACGGGCAAGGACAGCTGGACTCTCAAGCTGCCGAAGGATTCGCTTCCGCAGGCCGATGGCAAGGCGGCAAGCATAATAATGGATCTGGAAAGCCAGGGCGCCAGACAGATCTTTGTTGCAGATGTCTTCCGCAGAATTGTGATCCATGGCAAGAACGGCGTTGCTTCCGGAAGCATACCCGACGCAAAAGGCGAGCAGCTCTGCAACTACACCTTCAAGAAGGAAGGAAAATCGCTTATTTTCGAAGCTTCGGTGAAGAAGAAGGAGATCTTTCAAAACAACGATTCGCAATGGCCCTGGGGCAGTGACGGCATGACGCTCTATCTTGACCTCCGCAAGGGAAGCAGTCTGGGCGGACTCGGTTTCGACGGCAATGTGTACCAAGTATGGTTCAAGCCACAGGA
>JBAZRS010000566.1:0-3885 GCA_041662825.1 Victivallales bacterium
AAAACAATTTGGAGGATTTATGAATCTGAAACGGAACGGGGCGGATTTTACCGCCGAGGGTAAAAACTGGAAACTGAGCTGGCGGAAGTCACAGCCGATGCGCATCAGACTTTCCTTTGCAAATGAAATCGGAGCGGATCTCCTGGTCTATTCGGGCTGCGACCGCGACGAGATGATCGACGAGTTGATCAGCATGGAACTCCCGAGCATCAAGGAGTCGGCAAAGGCCATCAATGTCGTTTTCGAAGGCAGGACGACCCTCTGGGAGAAGGCCGAGTACATGTTCACCTGCACGGACGAACGCGTGATTTACGGATACAAGGTCCATGGCACGGGCAATCTCGACAACGCCCGGTTCTTCGAAGGGTTCATGCAGGAGAAGCCGCAGCTGAAGAACACCTATCTGCCCACATACTGCGGATGGAGCCGCGAATCCTCCTGGCACCGTCCCGAAAAATATTTCATGGAATCATCCTCCCCTCATTTCTATTTTGTCCAGAGTTCCCAGCTCTCCTCTTCGGACACCAGGCACTACCCGTTCTACGAATCGACCGCAATCCGTGTCAACGGCGACAGATTCTACATGGGCGGAGACTGGCTTGTCTCGCCGCCGCCATTCTTCTACACGCTTGAAAATCGCTCAAAGGACAACTGCGTTGGAATGGGGCTTCTTGCCAAGCCCGGAGAGAACACCTTTGTCGAATTCCAATACAAGGGCGGGGAAGGCTTCGGGCTTAACCTGACATACGAAGGATACACCCGCGCCGACGGGAAATGGGAAAGCCCTTCCATACTGTTTGAAATGGCCGGCGATTATTATGGGAGTCTTAAAAACTATGTCGGCTATATGCGTTCAAAACCGCTGCTTAAGAAAGGCGATCACGGCTGCGTGCCGAGATGGTGGAAGGAACCAATCTTCGGCGGATGGGGGGAGCAGGTATTCCTTTCGGATCACTGGAAAGACTACCGCAACAACAAGTCGAAAGGCTGGTCCGGTTCAAGTTTAAATCATTGCACCCGCAAGGCCTATGAAAAAATGCTTTCTCAGCTAGAGGACAAGGGCGTCAACCCGACAATCCTCATAGTGGACAACCGCTGGTTCAGGACGGACAACCAGCTGACTGTTGATGAAAAGCTCTGGCCAGACATGAAGGAGTTCAACAAACAGCAGCATGCGAAGGGACGCAAGGTCATACTCTGGGTTTCCCCGTTCAACTACAACCGCTACGCTTCGGGAGATGATGTGCCGACAGCCGAACATCTAGTGCTGAACGAAAGGAAATGCTTCGACCTCTCTATTGACACCGATGTCTTCTACCCGGATGTCAAACGCGACAGGAAAAAGACGCGCGTGCCTTCCGAATATGCGAAGCTCGAATGGGCGAAGAAACTGCACGGGGACGCATTCAACCCCGACTATGAGAAACGTCTGCGCGAAAAGGTGCGCCATCTGCTCTCGCCCAAAGGGCTCGATGCGGACGGATTTGAATTCGACTACACTCATTTCCTGCCCACCCAGCGCGGCTTCCTTCCCGCCAACGGAAGAGCCTCAACGCCGTGGGGGATTGAATTCCTGCACAAAATGCTTTGGATCTTCTATGATGAAGCGAAGAAGACCAAGCCCGATGCGCTTATCATCGCCCAGACCTTCAACCCCTATTTCGACGACATCGTCGACATGCTTCGCCTGAACGACATCTACACCGACCGCCTGAGCGTAGTAGATCAGATGGACCACCGTGCGAAGATCGCACATATCGTATGTCCCGGCTGTATGGTGCATACCGACCAGCACCCGATGCCTTCGCTAAAATCATGGCGCGAATACATGCGCTATCAGCCGAAGATCGGCAACCCCTGCCTATACTATGCCACCGGCATAGAGACTACCGGCGAGCTTTTCGAAGAGCGGGACTGGCAAATGCTTCGCGAGGTGTGGGGTGCGTACCAGGCCGGACTGGACAGGCAGTATCCGAAAGGCAGATAATTCGACTGCGCAATCCGTCGATGTATGAGGTAATTTCAAAACTGCGGCTCGGACAAGCCTCGCCCTCCATGTTTTACGCCTGTTTCGGGCGGAGGGTCGTGCTTGTCACGACCGTTTCTTTAATTTTGAAATTACCTCGTATATTAAAAGGAACCTTTAAAAATTGACATATGGTGCGAGACAGGAGATTATGGAAAAAGAAGATTCAAAAAGAATGGAATGGTTCATCAATGCCCGTTTTGGAATGTTCGTGCATTATGGGCTTTTCAGCCTGCTTGAACGCGGCGAATGGGTGGTGAACCGCGAAAGAATCCCTCTCGCCAAAGGGAAAAAACTCGCGGATTCATTTACAGCCGAAAAATTTGATGCCGATGAAATCTGCGTCCTGGCTGTGAAATCTGGTATGAAGTACATCAACTTCACAACCATGCATCACGACGGATTCAGGCTATATGACACGGATCTCAGCGACTTCAACTCCATGAAGAGCCCGGCCAAACGAGATTTGGTTGCGGAAATCATAGCAGCCGCACGCAGAAGGGGATTGAAAATTTCACTTTACCACAGTCTCAACAATTGGACCGACAGACCAGACGGCGTTGATGCTCTTGAAGACCCGGCCAGTTATGAGAAATTCATTAAAAACACCCATGCGCGCATAAAAGAGCTTGTGACACGTTTCAAGCCGGTTGACATGCTGTGGTATGACGGCTGGTGGCCTTTCCACTCCGACGGGTGGAAGTCCCGGGCCATGAATGACATGGTCAGTTCCATTCAGCCGCAGATTATTTTCAACGGCAGAAACGGTCTGCCCGGAGACTTTTCAACGCCGGAAGGTCATATGGGCGCACCCTCTCCCTGGCGTCCATGGGAGGCCTGCATGACCCTCAACAACCACTGGGGATACCATCGTGGCGACAACGAGTGGAAAACTCCAAGCCAGGTCATAGATCTCCTGCGCATAGCCGCTCAGGGCCATGGAAACCTGCTGCTGAATATCGGACCCAAAGGCGACGGCAGTATTCCGAAAGAGACGCTGGACATCCTCAACAGTGTCGGGGAATGGTTGAAAAAACACGGGGAGGCGATCTTTGACACTGACCGCTTCACTTGGGGGCTTGAGAGGCGGGGCGACCACAGGAGCGACTGGTCGCACAATGGTCCATTCACGGCAAAAGGGAATTTCCTCTACCAGATAGTGCGTTACTGGCCCGGATCGGAACTGACGGTTGCCGGAATGCAGTGCAAGGTCAAGAAAGCCGTGCTGGTTGGGGAAAAGAACACAAGTCTGGATTTCAAACAGCTTGGAGAAAGGGTGATCGTCAAGGGACTGCCGGAAAAATCGCCGGAGCTGATGCCTGTAATCCGATTTGAGTGCGACAGGAAACCGCTGATGTATCTTACCGGCGGAATGAGAGTCCCAAATGTGGCGCATCCCCCGTATGACCCTTGCCCGTCGGATATAAAAGAATAATTTACAGATGCTCTGCAGATAACAAGAGGATCTTTCTCAGATTCATGCTAACATTTTTATTAGCTTCCCAAGAACCATGAGTGCCGCCGCAAGCACTATGAACGAAAAGTACTTCCTTATTGATTTCCCAGATATTTTTTTCTGGAACGACGCCCCAACCTTGGTTCCGAAAAAGGCGCCAGTGACCAGAATTAAGACCAGTGCATAATCTATATTCCGTTCGAACGCATGGGAGATACTGGCAAAAAAGCCAGAAGCAAAAACCAGCATCATGTCAGTCTTTGTGGCATACTTAGTCTCCTGTCCCACCAGGTAAAAAAGAACGGGCATTATCACAACTCCGCCGCCGATTCCCAGAAGACCGCTCAGAAAACCCATAAAAAAACCAAGGAAGACCAGGACTGTGGCGCTGAACCCGCCCGCT
>JBAZRS010000567.1:0-3867 GCA_041662825.1 Victivallales bacterium
TGTGCCGTGATATTCTATCGGGTTTTCCGTGGCGATCACAAGGAAAGGCTGGGCGAGGGGATAAGTTTCGGCCTCGACAGTGACCTGTCCCTCGTTCATCGCCTCCAGCAGTGCCGACTGGGTTCTAGGAGACGCCCTGTTTATTTCGTCGGCCAGGAGGATGTTCGTGAAAACAGGTCCTTTCCTGAAATGGAAGGTACCGTCCTTGGGGTTATAGACCGGTGAACCGATGATGTCGTAAGGCAGGAGATCCGGAGTAAACTGGATTCTGTGGAAAGAACCTTCGATTGAAAGCGCCAAAGCTTTTGCCATTGTTGTCTTCCCGACTCCGGGAACATCCTCCATTAGAATGTTTCCGCCGCTGCAGAGGGCGATGACAAGAAGCTCGACTGCGTCAGACTTCCCCCATATTATCGAACTGAGATTGTCCTTGAGTTTTTTCAGATCGTCTTTGGCTGTGTGTTCCATCATAAGTCCGTAGTTGTAAACTGTTTGTCAGTATAGTTCTTTCATGCTCTGCATGTCTTTGACATGGGTTTTTGCGTCATGGATATACTTGTCCGTATCAGGCACATTCGGATGCTTGTCGATGAAGTCCTGCAATTCCTTGATGTTGGCGTCTATTTCCTGCCTGTTGACCGGGGTTTTCTTGATTCTCCTGTATGCGGCGTTGTATTCCATCTGCAGGGTTTGGGGCACAACGGGGAGCGAAGGCGCTACAGCAGGAGATGGAGAGAAGGAGGATTTGACCATTTTCACTATTTCCCCGCCGACAAAAAATATCAACAGGCAGGCGGCGAGAACCGTCAATCCCACAATTAACAGGATGATGTTTTTTTTCCTTTTGTGGATTTTGAGGAGTGCGGAATTTGTCATTGGTTCTTCGACATTGATTCCGGCCTTTGTCGGGGTCTTGTCCTTTGCCGGAGAGTTCTGAACGTCAGAACCGGAGGATTTTTCTTTTTCTGCGACTTCGTCGCCGATCTTCCCTGAAAGCGTTTTGTCCGGGGCTTTTTTGGCTGCAAGCATAGGGGTGCGGAGTCCCTTTTTATACAATGGAGGCGGTGGTGGCAATCCTTTGAAGGGGCTCTTTTTCTTTGCCTCCGCATCGTCTTTTTTCTTTTCTGTTATTACTTCAGGTATGGCATTCAACTTCTCGAGTTCCTCTTTTTTCAAAAGCAGCTTGCCGGTTTCATACGTCTTCTTGTCTATTTGCAGGTTCTTGGAGCTGCGCATTAGAGTCTCAGAGCCTTCGCTCGACTTGAGTTTTACGGGCTTTTGAGGGGTGATGATGAGTTTTTTCTCAGGTTCCTGGGGCTTTGCATCCTCTTTCACGGTTTCAGCGGGCGGCGGTTCCGGCGGCAGTTTGGGAGATACAGTTGCATTTTCCGCCTTCTCCTCTTTCTTCTCTGCGGCCCTGTTTTCCTGAACCGGCTTCGCCTCCGCAGTTTCCTCTTCAGCGCTTCTCCTGATTTGCTGGAGTTCTTTTTTCCGCAGTTCAAGGGTTTCGCGTTCTTTTCTGATCAGCTCTTCAGTTTCTGCGAGCTCTTTTGTGATTTGAGTGACAAGTACTTTTGCCGCCTCCTTTGCGGCTATTTCGGCATTTTCCGCATGAATTTCAGCCTGAAGAACAGCCTCTTTTTCCTCTTTCAGTGCTTTTTCCTCAGCTGAAGATTTTTCCGCCGCCTCCCTTTCCTTCCGTATTTTCTCCTCTGCAATGCGATATGCCTCCCTGAGGATTGCCTCCCGCCTTTCCGCTTCAATGCGTACCTGGGCTGCGAAGTCTTCATCCAGTTCTGAAAAATGGGGAGACTGCTGCTGAGGCTGTGACGGGTTATGTGTTTGAGCAGTCAGCTTGGAGGGTGGCGACGGCAACTGCGAACGCTGGATGGATGTGTGGGTCTGCGCGACTTTCAGGGCGCCTTTGGGAAGAAATTTCAGTGATGTCGATGTCGGTGCGGATATTCTGGGTTTAGGCAATATCTCATGTGGCGCCGGAGCATCCTCCCCATGAGGCTGAACAGATTCCGGGGGCGGAGCCGTATGGTGCTGATGAATATTCGTGGAAATGTTTGGGTCAACCTGTGTGGAATCCATGTACTGTGTGGCTGTCTGCTGTGGCGAAGGGGCGGGTGTTTTTATTTTTGATACCGTAAATGCTTTTATCCTTTGACCTCCTGAACCGTTTGACGAGGGGGAGTCCGCCTTGTTTTTGGCAGGTTCGGCATGTTCTGCAAGCGCCTCCTTTTCAGATGGAGCTGTCTGCTTCTGAGCTTGCTGGGGAAAAGGGGGTTGTTTTGAAAACGGAAATCCGGAATCCTTTTTGCCGGGAGTGATGGGTTTGAAGCCTCGTGTTGCAGAAGTGGTCAGCATTCCGCCGAACCCGATATTGACGAATTTTGCAACTTTCACGACTCTCCTGGGCTGATCCGCAGTTGCGGCAATCTCCCTTAGGATTTCAGCGCGCGGCACGATTGTGGTGGGAGTATCCCCCTGGTCTGGGCCAAGGTCGGCCGCTTGGGCTTCCTGAGGCGGTGCATTGACTGGATACATCATTCCCCCGCAACTCGGGCATTCGACCTGATCCACAAAAGAATCAAGATCCCCGATTGCCTGGCAGGAGTTGCATTTGTATTCAAATGGCATGGACAAGATGTTTCCCCTTAAATTTTCCTGATGAATATCTTGCATTCAAGGCCGTTGATGTCCGACAATATCCCGTTCTCTCCAAGGGGAGCCTCTTCAAGTTTTACGGCAAGTGTTTCGGTCCGGATGTATTCTGAAAAGTTTTTGACGGATGCAGTGACTTCGGGAACACCCGAGTAGGCAAGTTCGATCCGGTCCGACACGTCGAAACCGGACTCTTTCCTCAGATTCTGGATCCTGCTGACAAATTCCCTCGCAATCCCTTCCTCTTTAAGGGCGCTGTCAATCAGAGTGTCAAGGGCCAGGGTTATTCCGCCTTCGGTTGCGACCATCAGCCCGCTTTTTTCGACACGCTGTATCGAGACGTCGCTCTGGGTCAAATCATATTCGTTTCCGGAAGATATTTTCAGCTTGAGTGTTTCGCCGGCAAGCAGGTTCCTGATTGATGCGTGGTCGAACGCCCCTATGGCTGCGGCGACTTCTTTCATGTCTTTGCCGACACGTGAGCCGAGGGATTTGAAATTCGCCTTTGTGGTCCATGAGACAAGTTCCGTCTCATCTGAGCGGAACTGCACTTCCTTCACGTTGAGCTCTTCCGTGATGATGTCGCAGGTCTCTGAAAGCATTTCCCTGATTGCGTCGGAATGTGTTGCGATTATGACTTTGCTGAGGGGCTGGCGTACACGGATGCTGTGCTGGGTTCGCAGATGCCTTCCCAGGGATACGGCTGTCATCGTGTTCTCCATCTGTTTCTCAAGCCTTTCATCGCGCCGGAATTTTTCAGCCGCCGGATAATCGCAGAGGTGGACTGATGCCGGCATGTCCGCCGATTTCAGATTCCTGTAAATCTCTTCCGTTATGAACGGGATGAACGGGGCGGCAGTCTTGCAGAAGGTCAGAAGCACGTAATGCAAAGTCCTGTAAGCGTCATCCTTGTCCCCGTCGTTCTGGCTTTTCCAGAAACGCCGCCTGCTCCTGCGGATGTACCAGTTTGTGAGGTCGTCTATGAATTTTTCAAAACGGTTGGCAGCCTGCTGGAGGTGGTAATGATCCATTGATTCGCCGATCTCCTCGACCATTTCAGAGAGGGAGGAAAGTATCCACCTGTCAAGCGGGTGCTTCGGGTTTTCCGGAGCCGAGGCGGATTTCGGGGCCTCCCATTTGTCCAGGTTTGCATAGGTGACGAAAAAACTGTACGAATTCCACAGCGGAATCAGCACC
>JBAZRS010000568.1:0-2402 GCA_041662825.1 Victivallales bacterium
CAGAGATGATGTCCACATCAGGAAGGCGAAGGAGCGCGAAAATCTTCATGCTCAAAGCCATCGGACTTATCAAGAGGATTGAAAGACAACCGCCTGGTATCCTCCTCCTATATGAATTCAGAAAGACCATTGAGAGAATCAATGACATTGAATTGCTGTTTGAATGCATAAATAGGAATGGAGGGTTGCTGGAAGAGCTCCGACCGTCCCTAAAACATTTCATCATTGGTAAAGATGCCGTGAGTATCCGGAAGACTTTGCCACTGATAACCCCTGGTGACTCGGACATTGTGAACTGTTACATCGAAAATCTGCTTCTAGCTCACCTGAGAGACGGAGAAATTGGCATTTTCAATCACATTGTCAAGGAAATAAAAAGTCTGGGAATGGAGTTCATGGGAAATGAAGTTGCATTTATAAAAAACTTTAATCAGTAAATAGGAGATTTATATGACAATTCATATTAACAGCAGCCACGAATGCGCGTCCTGCGGCGCATTCTACATACCTTATGATGAAGAAGTGCCATGTCCTAAATGCGGTAAAATTGAAAAGGATGATTTCGATACATTCATGCCGCTAGCCTTAGAATCCCTGATGTTCAACAAGAAACAAGGTTCGTTCGTACCGCCATCGTGGCTTGTCGAATCATTTGGCGATCACGTCATGCATCTGCTCTTTCCGATCTTTGAAGCATATGAGGCTAAAAAGCCGGGTGACTTCAGAAAGTTCGCGGCAAAGCGCCTTTCCAAGATTGACTGGGGAAAGCAGAAGTATCTTGAAAAGCATATACTTGAGATTGCGGTAAGGCTTGGAAAAGAGATTCGGGAAAAATTATGAACACCTGGCCATTCAAAATCCAATCGGAGTGAATTTATGCAAAAGCATCTGACGAGTTTTCTTCGTCCAGTCATCATGTTGCTCCTGTTCCTTATGTGTCGGCACGTATACCCGGGCGATGACATCAGCAGGGACCCGAAATGCAAGGAATCCAGATTAGGCGACTTGCTGCTCCGGGTAAGTGAAGGGAACAAAGAGCTTGCGTCCATCGGCAGTTACACGATTGCACTGTATAGGTTAGACGGTGACCTCCCGGATTTTGTAACCGGTTTGGTTCGTCCCAGGACTGGAACAGTAGAGAGAGTTTGGATCACGCAACTTGACAAGGGAAAAGAACCGGAAATAATCGTATGGACTACATGCGCAGGAACCGGAGCTATTGGAAAAATTGACTTATTCAGATTTACTGACGGCAAAATTGTGCCATTGCCACTGGACTCTTCAAAAGTAATCAATATTGACGGATACATGGGACACGACGAATTCAAAATGGAGAACGGGAAACTGTTTCGTACCTTCCCGCTCTACAAGGATTCTGATCCCAATTCGACTCCGACTGGCGGAACAATGAAAATGGTGTTGGATTTCAAAAACATGGAATGGAAACCGGTAAAGAACTAAGGTTATGATAAAGCCATACTATCCCTCTCTTTCCGCAAGTTCCATCGCTATTTTCGCCCAGCGGTCTAGTCTTGACGGATCATTTCTTACGGTCATGACGTCCTTGAGAATTATTTCGCGGCGGTTCTTTTTTGTTTTTGCAAGGAAATCCTTCAGGTAGTTTCCGACGAGTTCATCGTTAAAACTATCTGTCGCAAGATGCGCGGGAGTCGGCTTGAAAGAGAACACGTAGTCCCTGCCAAGAGTTTCCGATGCCTCCTCGATGTTTATCCATGGGCTCATGGATATCTTGCGGAGGTTTTTGACGGACTTCAGGATGTCCATTTTTTTGTGCAAAGGCTCGCAGCAGCCGTAGTATGTGAGCCCGTATCTTTCCATCATCGGCCTTTCGTACTGGAGCGCGAACTCCTCGTGCATGTCGGGGGAGACTTCCGAGAATATCTGGGAGGTGGAACAGCCCCACTGCTCCTTCGGCGTAATCTTGTGTCCGTCCCTGTTTTCGGCGGGGAGTTCGTCGGTGATGCCCATTCCCCCGGAGCCGACGCGCCAGTTGCCGTTTCCGACATCAAGCATTCCGAGTTCAGTCTGCCTGTCAACAACCTCGTGGAGCGCCTTCATGAAGTTCTTCAGGATTCTGTGCACGAGCTCCGGCCTGTCGTACATGTCCATGTAAAGCTGCTCGATTCCGTACCAGTGTATTATCTGGTCCCAGGGCGAATGCCACTGATGGACTATTCCGCGCTTTTTCACAGGAATCACCCCGTTGAAAACCTCGGAGAGCTTTTGGAATCTGGTTACCGTTTCACCCTTGTCGAACCAGACTTTCGGAGTCCTGATTTGGTCGGCGTCTTCCATAGTGTGTATTACCGGGATATATCCGACATCGTGTCCGCCCTGCGCTTCGTGCCGTTTTTCCTTTATCCCGTAGTCGGCGTAGCTGC
>JBAZRS010000568.1:2423-3855 GCA_041662825.1 Victivallales bacterium
ATACGACGGGCTCCACCACCATGTCGCATGGAAAGTGTTTCCACTGATAGAGTTCCCTGCGAAGCGGGTATTCAACTCCTCGCAGGAACTCGTCCTTGCACTTCAGCTGGAGTTCCGGGGAATTCTCCATTTCAGACCACGGGAGTTCATTGATCCAGACAAGGGGTCTCGTGTTCTCCAGACGGTTCAGCTTCCTCCAAAGTTCGGATTTCACCTTCTGCACGGGAAGGTTCCCGATGTCAAACTTCTCTTTCCCAAGTTCCCTGAGTATCTTGATATCAGCTGAATTGTTCATATCACCTCCGTTAATTTAGGTCATAACCGCGAAACACATGAATTTCCTTTACAGTTACAAAGGCACAGTGGCACAAAGGCACAAAGTTTAAAAAAAACCAAAATCCAATAAATGCAATTCTTACTAACCCCTTTCGAACTTCCGCATTTTCGAACATCAAAATCCCACAACTAAAGTTGTGAACTCCAACGACCTCTTCTCATTAACTTGAAGTTGGATGTTGGCTGTTCAATGTTCGATGTTCAAATTATTTGGCCCTTGGACACCTGATTTAAAATTCCTTTGTGTCTCTGTGCCTTTGTGGTTAAAATGCGATTTCACGTGAGATTAAATTATTGCATTAATCCCTGGCGTGAATGGAAGAAAACTGCAAAAGGATGTATGATTATGACATTATGCCCATTAAATGAATACGGACAATATGTATTAACATGATTATAAATCCAGACATCGTTGAACCCGAGGTTCTCACCGGTGCGAGATCCGTCCTGGGAAAGGAATGGAGTCGTGAAGGCGGGTCGGAGCCCTACTCGAGATTGTACTATGTCGAATCCGGAACGGGTTATCTGCGGCATCACGGGAGAAAGTTCATTCTGGGGAGCGGGAACATGTACCTGATTCCGGCGCATTCGGAACTGTCATACGGCTGCACCGGAAAAATTGTCATAAGCTGGCTTCATTTTACGTCACACCTCCGGAACGGCGCCGATCTTTTCGAGACTGCGGGATGCCCATACGAAACAAGGCCGGAAGAAAAAATGTTTGTCGAGGGGATTTTGAAAAGGATTTTCATTTTCATGGAAAAGGATTCTCCATGCGCCGGCTTTGAGATCCGGGGATGTCTGCTCCTGCTGCTCTCGCAGCTGCTCCGCCATTCCGGCGCAGACATGCAAACAGCATCACATGACAAATTCCGGCGCTTCATTCCCGTCTTGAGCCATATCCAGTCAAATCCGTCACAGAAGATATCGGTAGGAAAAATGGCTTCAATGGTGAAAATGGCTCCGGAATCTTTTTCCAGGGCTTTTTCAAAATGTTTCAGCACCAGTCCTGCGGAGTATGTCCGCAGGAAGAAAATAAGCCTGGCCAGGATGCTTCTGGAGGATTCGAACAGGAAACTTGGCGATATCGCCGAAG
>JBAZRS010000569.1:0-3855 GCA_041662825.1 Victivallales bacterium
ATGTCCGGCAACCATAACCAGTCTTTGGAGCGCGCACTGGAAATCGTCGCTGCCGCTGCTAAGTCGGGGGTGCATGGCTTGAAGATCCAGACCTATACGCCCGATACCATGACCATTGATTTGGATGAGCGGGAGTTTCACATCAGCGACCCCAACAGTCTCTGGGCTGGCACATCGCTTTATAAGCTTTACAGGGAGGCTTACACACCATGGGATTGGCATAAACCAATTTTTGATCATGCCCGGAAACTGGGCCTTATTGCCTTCAGTACACCTTTCGATGAAACTGCGGTGGACTTTCTTGAAAGTCTGGAAGTGCCCTGTTACAAAATCGCATCGTTCGAAAATACAGATCTGCAGCTTTTAAAGCGTGTTGCATCAACAGGTAAGCCGATGATTATCTCTACAGGGATGGCGACGATGGACGAACTGGATGAAACCGTTCAGGCTGTACGGGAAGCTGGCTGCAAAGACATCATCCTGCTCAAATGCACAAGCACATATCCGGCGAGCGCGGAAAACACGAATATTCTGACCATCCCGCACCTTCGTGAAAGGTACGGCTGCGAAGTGGGCCTTTCAGACCACTCAATGGGCATCGGTGTGTCTGTAGCGAGTGTGGCCCTAGGTGCGACTGTCATAGAAAAACATTTTACACTCAAGCGCGCAGACGGTGGCGTTGACAGTGCGTTTTCCATGGAGCCAGACGAGATGGCACAGCTGGTCAGGGAGACCGAAGTTGCGTGGCTGGCGCTTGGCAGTGTGAACTACGGCCCGACCGAGGTGGAAAAAAAATCCCTCCAATACCGCCGTTCGCTTTATATCGTAAAAGACCTGAAGGCCGGGGAAAAGTTGACGCGGGATAACGTGCGGGCGATTCGTCCCGGCTTCGGGCTTCCTATAAAATATCTTGAAGAGGTGCTGGGAATGTCGGTTAATCAGGATGTAAAACGGGGAACGGCGCTTAAATGGGAAATAATCCTGTAATAAACCACAATAAGGATATTATTGGGGGCGGGATACTCAAGGAAGATTGGATGCTCTGATTATATGAAGGAAAAAATTGAAATTATAACGGAACGATTCAAGGTTCGTACTCTTACTGAGGAAGATGTAACCGTAAGATATCTCGATTGGTTTGACGATTATGATATAAGGAGGTTCATTGTCACATCTGGGACAATATCAGATATCAAGGAATTGAGAGCTTATGTGCGTGAAAAGACAGGTCGGGAGGATGTCATATTTCTCGGAATATTTGAGAAAGACACAGGGTTGCATATCGGAAATATAAAATTTGAGCCTGTAAACTATGAGATGGGCTATGCGGTCATGGGGATATTGATAGGTGATTCTAGCTACCGTGGAAAGGGTGTTGCATCAGAAATTCTGCTCGCCTGCGCACTCTGGCTCAAGAAACAAAAGAATATCAAGCAGATGATTCTTGGAGTCAGCGAGGACAATATTGGAGCAATCCGGGCATATAAAAAGGCGGGGTTTGTTGAAGCAGTGACGGAATTCCTTTTTCTTCAAAAGTCAGAGGGAATTACCATGGTTTGGTCTATTTGAAACGTATTGAAGATAAAAATAAAATTATTCTGAAATAAGTTAGTAATTCTGTTTTGCATAATCAATAGATAATGAAAAGATAGTTTTACCAGGGGGAAAAAGGCATGATAAATATTGCAATTAATGGTTTTGGACGAATTGGAAGGGCATTGGCCCGACAAATATTGACAAGCCGGGATTGCAGGCTTGTTTTAGTCAATGAACTGGATCCAAATGTGGACAATGCGTTGTACCTTCTCAAATATGACTCTCTATATGGTAGATTCCCAAATCAAATCGATGCCCTAAAGTCGGATGGTGCCGAATTTATCTGCAATGGTACATGTTTCAGGTTTTATACTGTTCCGAATTCCGATGATATTCCCTGGGAATCACATCAGATCGATGTTCTGATCGATGCAACCGGCATTAAAGCAAATGTTCTGGCTGCCAGACGGCATATCAAGCGAGGTGTTTCCAAAGTGGTGATAACCCATTCTCCTCCCGAAAAAGACGTGGATGCGACCATTATCATGGGCGTCAATGATTCTTCCTATGATGCCTGCAAACACAACGTTTTAAGCAGCAGCATATGTGACGCCTCCGCAATTGCCCCGGTACTCCATGAACTTCAGAAAGGCTGGGGGGTTGAAAGCTGCTTTGCAACGACGCTGCACCCGTGGCTTTCTTACCAGAATCTCCTCGACGGGCCGGTCAGTTCCGTGTCCAGCCCCGGGCATTTCTGGCAGGATTACGCACTTGGAAGAAACAGCGTTTTGAGCCTGATACCCAAAGATACAACTGCCGCGGACGCGGTTCTCAAGGTGATGCCTGAATTGAAGGACAAACTGGATGCCATTTCGTTCCGTGTGCCGACAAATATCGTTTCAGCTTCGGATGTCACTGTGATGCTGAAAAATAATGTGAGCAGACAGGAACTGCTGGAACACTTCAAGGCTTCTAGTATTGCAAGACCGGATATTTTTGAGGTGGAAGAACAGTCCCTGGTCTCTATTGATTTTCTGGGGACCAGTAAATCAGTCATTATCGATGCCAGAAGAGTGAAGGTCTTGAATGAGAGAATGGTGAAGATGGTTTTGTGGTACGACAATGAATGGGGTTATAGCAGCCGTGTGCTGGATATCGCAAGAATGGTTGCCGGAAGGAAGGAGTGAATCGAATGGGGAAAAGTATTTTGGTAACAGGCGGCGCAGGCTTTGTAGGAGGATATTTATGCCGTTCCCTTCTTGCTGAGGGGCATTCGGTAACCGCAGTAGACGATTTGTCTAATGGGAAGAAGGAGAATGTTCCACCTGGAGTGAAGTTTATCTGCCTGGATATATCCGGCAAAGATTTTTTAGACAAGATGGCCGAATATGATTTTGATGCCGTGATACACTGTGCAGCCCAGGCATCCAATGCCCTGTCATTCAAGGATCCGCACAGGGATCTGGAGGTAAATCAGGTAGGGACCCTTCGTGTGCTTGAACTTTGCGTGCAGAAAGGGGTCAAAAGGTTTATTTTTACAAGTTCGATGAGCGTTTACGGGCAGGCTAAAACATTGCCGACCCCGGAGACGGAAGCATGCTATCCTGATGCCTATTATGCCGTCCATAAACTGGCTTCGGAGCATTATATCCGATTATATGGAAAACAGCATGGACTCGACTACACGATTTTCAGACTGTACACGACATATGGGCATGGGCAGAATCTGGATAACAGGGATCAGGGGCTTTTAAGCATCTATTTGAGCTATATTCTCAGGAAGGAAACACTCGTTGTGAAAGGGTCAAAGGATAGAACGAGGGATATCGTGAACGTTGATGACGTTATTAGGGCTATACTATTGAGCCTCGACAATCCGAAATCCTATGGCAATATCTACAATTTAGGGATTGGGCGCAGCATCAAGATAGAAAAAATTGTCGAGCTTCTTACAATGGGTCTGGGTTACAAAAACGGAGAGTATCCTGTGTCTTATCTGGATCCTACAGCCGGTGATCCGTTTGATACCCTGGCGGATAATGAGGCTGCGAAAAAGGATATCGGGTGGGTGCCCCGGATGTCCCCCGAAGAGGGGATTAGTTTGACGGTAGAAAAGGCCGGGAAAGGCTAATCGAGGAGTTTGCAATGAAGGAATTCGAGATCAGACCGAAAGAGATTTTTGATGAATACCTCAAGATTTCCAGAAATGATATAGACCTCTTCTTTTCAGACCAGGGCTCCTTTGTGACTGTTAATTGCCCCGGATGCGGTGGAATGAAATCTGCCTTTTCATTTGTCAAACATGGATTTTCCTACCGA
>JBAZRS010000570.1:0-3835 GCA_041662825.1 Victivallales bacterium
GTGCGTGTAAGACCTGAGGAGACTGTTTTGTATATAAATCCTGGCGTCCCTTGTGCTCGGAAATTGAATTCATGAGCCATACGGAACTTAAAGGCAATTTTATATTGTCATTTTTAAAAGAGTTCATCGTGGAGTTAATATACCGTTCGATATACCATTTGCCAGTTTAATATACCATTCCGCTGAAATGTGGATTATTGAATGTAAGGACTTACAAATTCTCCATAATATTTGCGAGTATCGCAGAAACGTCTTCCATTCTGCCTTCACCGTCATCCCCGCAGGCAACCCTGCCGCTCGCCGGACCGCAGAAAATCACTCCGCGTTCTTTGAGGATTCTACAGTTGTTCTGGACTGCCGGATGCTTCCACATCTTCGGGTTCATGGCGGGCACGACTAAGATTTTCCCGGTATGTGAAAGGGCATAGGTGGAAAGGGCATCGTCCGCTATCCCGTTTGCGAGTTTCCCGATTACATTTGCAGTACACGGCACTATGACCAGAAGTCTTGCGCGGTCGGAAAGCTCGATATGGCCGGGTTGCCAGTCAGGCATTGCCCACAGATCGGTGATGACTGGGTTGCGGGAAAGCGTCAGAAAAGTCTGAGGACAAACAAGTTTCTGGGCTGAAGATGTCATTATGACAACTACATCCATCCCTTTTTTCACAAGCTGGCTTGTCAAGTCAGCCGCCTTATATGCTGCAATCGATCCGGTAACTCCGAGGACAACGGTTTTTCTCATAAGTCTTCCCTTCGTAAATAAAATCCCGTATCTTCCAGTCTTTTGGTGCTTTTGTGAAGTGTATCAATGAGGTTTTCCATGTCTTTCACCGCCTGTTCAACATCCTTATTGATGATGAGGTAGTCATAATCCTTCCAATGGCTGAGTTCGGATTTTGCATTGTCAAGCCGTTTGCGTATGGACTCCTCTTTTTCCGTGCCTCTTGACCGCAGACGTCTCTCGAGTTCCTCAAAACTCGGCGGACCGAGGAAAACAAATTCCGAACATTTCCCCAGAAGCGAGTTCTTTTTTGACGATTCCCTGATCTGGATAGCTCCCTGGACATCTATGTCCAGAAGCACATCTTTTCCGGCGTTGACACGGTCAATTATTTCACTTTTCAAAGTCCCGTAAAAATTCCCGTGGACGTCGGCGTACTCCAGGAACTCATTGTTTTCAATTCTGCGCTGAAATTCACTTTTACCTATGAAATGGTAGTCTTTCCCGTCAACCTCGCCCTTGCGGGGTTCGCGCGTGGTGCATGAGACCGAGAACTCCAGTTCAGGGCGCCTTTCACGCAGGCTGTTGCAGACGGTTGACTTGCCGGCTCCGCTCGGTCCGGAAACAATCAGGGCTATTCCCAGTCTGGATGTTTTCATTGGTTTATTTTTCATGATTCGGATTTCGCTTTTTCAAGTGGGTAATATAGCGTCTGAAATCCGGATAAACCAGTTGTTCCATTTGCGTGTGGGATTATTGGGATTATGAGGTAGGGTTTTCCCCCATGATAAGGTAGGGTTTCTGCCCATAACATTGGGAAATGGCTCACCCTATATTCCATATTAAATTTAAACTGCTATTGCCATAATCAGAGAGGGGGGAATTATCATGAAAAAGTTTTACTTGCCGGGTTTTTTAATACTGCTGACCGTATCCTTTCTCTTTCTGACAAGTTTTTTAATCCCCGGCTCGGAGAATGCCCAGGACGATCAGGAAGATGAGGATTCCTGGCCGCGCAAAATTGAATTCAACCATACCAAAATAGTAATTTACCAGCCCCAGCCGGATTCCCTGGAGGGTAACATCCTGAAAGGGCGTGCGGCGTTTTCCATGACCACGGAAACACAAAAAGAACCGCTTTTCGGAGCAATGTGGTTCGAATCCGAGGTTGAAATCGACAGGGATGACCGGACCGTAGAGATAATCACGACAAAAATTCCGCATCTGCGTATTGCCGACGTGGAGTCAGAACAGGGGAAAAAGCTCATCGGAAAGCTTCAGGACGAGCTTGACGGTCTGGATATCACAATGTCGTTTGACCGTTTGCTTGCCAGCATAAACGCTTCGGAACAGGAGCGCAAAGCTGCGATGGATTTCAACGAAGAGCCGCCTAAGATAATTGTGGAAGACAAGCCGGCCGTACTGATCACAATCGCCGGAGACCCCGAACTCAGGGAACTGGGTGATACGGAACTGATGAAAGTCATCAACACCCCCTTTTTCATCGTCCTTGATCCGAAAACAAGACTTTACTGGCTCAGCGGGGCCAACACCTGGTTTTCCACAGCCGACATCAACGGCGATTGGAAAGGCGGCGTGAAACCTCCCGTAAATGTGTTGAACACCTACATGAAAGATATGGAGTCGAAGGGCGAGAAACCTCAGGACATCCCCCCTTCTGAAGACAAGAGGATTCCGAAAATAATTGTTGCCACTGAACCCTCGGAACTGATAGTGATAGACGGCGAACCCTTACTCAAGGCTCTTCCGGGAAATGAGCTCCTCTACGTGAAAAACACAGAGGACGATGTCTTCATTGAACTCGACACCGAGTTATACTATGTGATCCTTGGCGGACGCTGGTACAGGAGTAAAGAGCTTGATGGCCCATGGGAATTTGTCCGCCCCGACAAACTGCCGAAGTCATTTGCCGGTATACCCTCCACTTCTGAAAAAGGCCATGTCCTCACTTTTGTCCCGGGCACATGCATGGCAAAACATGCGGTGGCAGATGCGCAGGTTCCCCAGACTGCCTCCATAAAGAGGGACGAAGTGTCGTTGACGGTTGCATATGACGGCGAACCGCAGTTCAAGCAGATCGGGGGCACTTCAATGGAATATGCTGTCAATTCCGCCGAACAGGTCCTGAAAATAGACGGCAAATACTACTGCTGCCATGAGGCGGTCTGGTTCGTGTCGGATTCAGCTGCCGGGCCATGGACCGTATGCGACAGCGTCCCGAGCACAGTCCAGTCCATTCCCCCCGACAATCCGCTGTATAACACAAAGTATGTCCGGGTCTATGATTCAGACCCCGACTACGTGTATGTGGGTTACACGCCGGAATATCTCGGTAGTTATCCTTACTACGGGACTGTTGTTTATGGAACAGGATATTGCTACAGGCCATGGATCGGCAGGAACTTCACATGTTTCCCGCGGTTCAGGTCCTGGGGCTGCCATCCCAATTACAACCCCTGGTCCGGCTGGAGTTTCGGAATGAGCTGGAGCCCGTTCTGTCCGAATTTCTTCATCGGCTTCAATCATACCAGCAAGTGGTTTGGAGCCTGCGGCTTTGGCTGGAGACGAAACAGCAATTTCCTGATTCACCCCATTATAATCAACCGTCCGGTGCTTTCCGCCAAAACAGGATTTCGTTCTTTTCATGACAATATTTTCAGGCATTCTGATGCCGTAAGAAGTGGAAAAGCCTTTACAGTTTCAAGCCGCGGCAGGGGCGGAAGAGGGTCGCAGCTAAGCCCGGTTCGCGGCGTATCCAACGATGTGCTGTCCGACCGGCAGGGAAATGTCTTCAAGAAATCAAAGGATGGATGGGAGACAAGAGGCTCCGGCAAATGGGAACCTACCGATATAAGGGCGACAGACAGTATCCGCAGGTCTGGCAGTTCGGGCCGGGGCTCCGGTTCCTCTTCTGCAGTTATACCCCAGAGGACGCAGACAGGTGCGACCCCTTCATCCCGGGACATTGACAGGTCTGGCAGTTCGGGCCGGGGCTCCGGTTCCTCTTCTGCAGTTATCCCCCAGAGGACACAGACAGGTGCAACCCCTTCAACCCGGTACATTGACAGGTCTGGCAGTTTGGGCCGAGGTTCC
>JBAZRS010000571.1:0-3824 GCA_041662825.1 Victivallales bacterium
CTGTCCCTTTTCCAGGCCTTGTAACCGGCGGCCGCGTCAAGTCCGCCGAAACACAGCTCTACTCCGACTCTCGCCACGCTTCCTGGTTCCATCCTGCCGCCGATCTCGTCCCAGGGAATGCGAATTTCCTGCGTGTAGGAGTTTTTGCCTGTCACCCTGAAACCCTGTGAGACACCCTTCAGCTCCTTGCCCTGCGCAAGGGGAATATCGCCTACTGCCATTAGCGCGTGAGCCGCCGTTTTCCCGGGTTCGCGCCAGCATGCGAGATGAAGCATCTGCTTGAGCGGGATATCCAATATCAAACCGTCGCCGGAAGGAGTGCAGCCGGAAGAGACTTCTGGACCGAGAGGAGAGGGATCCTTCCACCAGACGGCCACATAGAGTGCATCCTTGTCGTATTGGAAATAAATTTTGGCGGAATACTTCTCCAAAGGCGCTTCGGACTGCGTGTCCTCGCCGCCGCCGACGAAAAGTGTCAGAACCTTCGCCTTATCCTCATTCCATTCGTCCAGGTTCCCGTCCACAGTCACAGGCGAGCGCAGCGGCGTCATCACAGCCTCGCTGCCCGCCACACGGTTGCGCCCTCCTCCGGCTTGGACGCTCAGTACGAATAACGACGCCAACAGGAACAGTAGAATTTTCTGTGTCATGATAACCTCTTTTTAAAATTAGGCGCCTAGCGCCGGGAATTAATATTTTTTTGACAGGATAACAGGATTTTCCATGATATTTAATTCTGTTATTTCCGTTATTCTTACATTAACTTTTCTCTATCCCAGAGGGATAAGGTAATATAGCCTGTGGTTTCAACCACAGGTAGGTCATACACCCCCCATCCGTCTTGAAGAGACGGAGTTGTTTTTAAGGAGAAAACCCAAAAACATGGATATACCCCGTCCCTTCAGGACGCAATCATCACGATAAAAGTCCCTATGGTTGAAACCATAGGCTATATTACTGCACGCTTTCAGCGTTAAATTTAACACAAACATTTTATCCAAGATTAAAATACAATTTCCCATATGATATATTTAGTGCAACGCTTCTCTTCTCACTTCCACTCTTCCATTACCAGCTTAATATTGTCGAACACCATGGTGCTGGGAGTTTCGCCGTGGCCGCCCGGAAGGACTCCGTGCAGGATGAGCAGTTGGAAGGAGTCCGCCTTCTGGTAGCGCCATGGGACGGTAACCGCAGTCTGACTGTTCCCGTCCACGGTGAATTTTGCGGTTTTCTTTACTGCGTCCAAGATGCATTCAATGTGCAGCGGCTTGTTGGCGGCATAACGCGAGATCTGCGTTTCACCGATGCGGACAGTCCCGTCCTCGAAAAATTCCATTCCCGCAATGTCCCAGAGGTGAATTCCTCCCGAGATGGCAATGTTGGTTTTCGCGACATCAAAGGAAAGTTTCCACAGTGCGCCATGTTTTGCGACTTCAAGGGGAACTGTGATTCTGACCAGCGGCCCGTATTGGGGCTGGGCGTTTTCGGTGTAGGTGAAAAGCAGGGGTTTGTCCTTCAGGCCCCCGGCTTCCTTTACGACCGTCGCCTGCCGGGTTTCGGTTATATGTTCGATTCCGCTGCAGGTCCTGACGGGAAGCCTTTCCCATTCACTCAGTTTCCCGAGCGCCTCTATTTTCTCCTTGCTGAGCGGCTGCGGCGGCAGATCCAGCGGGTTGTCGTTGAAATTGATATCCCAGACCAGGAGCGGCAATTTGACTCCCGGAGGCATTTCGGCTCCGTAGGAATACTGGGTCGGGGATAAAAGGGCGAAAAGAAAAACAATGCCTGCAGTTTTGAATATTTTCATGTCATCCTTTCAGTTTTTGATTATTTGCCGGAGACATAGACGGTGGGACATGCGGCCCAGTTATAGCCCCAGTAAGGTCCGCCGCCGCCCCAGCAGCCGAGTCTGCCGTTCCACTCGGCCCAGCTGAACCACTGCCTGCCGAGTGGGTTCTTCCCCCATTCAGCATGGCCGTCCTCATAGCCGGAAGTGCTGCCGCGCCCTTCATGCGCAACGTTGTTCTGATAGCCATACATGGTGCTGATCCAAGTGTATTTGGTGGCGCCGTCCCATCCGAAGAACATGTCTCCCGCCAATACACGGCGCGAAGGTTCGCCGGGGCAAAATTTTTCCGCCGTGTTTTCATACTTACCCAATCTCCGCACCGATATCCTGTGATAACCGTTGGTAAGGTCTCCGCCACCGCCGTTGCCGATGAAGTAATTGCCTGACGCGTTGGGGGAGTCTCCCGCGATTATCGCATAAGTCAGATGATAGTATGTCGGATGTGTCGGAAGACTGGGGCAGTTGGCCACCTGGGCGGGGACGTAGTCAGGGAAAAAACTGTCCAGATTCCCGTTGTTCTGGGTGAAGATGTAATTGAACCCTATTCCGCCTCCGCGGTGGCGCGGCAGATACAGATCATAATCTCCGCCATAGCAGATCAGACCGAGGGATACCTGCTTCATGTTGCTCACGCAGCTCGCGCGCTTCGCCATGTCCTTCGCATTTTTCAGCGCCGGCAGGAGCATCGCCGCCAGAATTGCGATGATCGCAATTACGACGAGCAGCTCGATCAGGGTGAAAGCATTGCGGAATGTAAAATGCGGAATGCGGATTTGAGAGAAATTGGAAGTCATGAAAATGCTGATTTTTGATTTGCGATTTACATCCCGTAATCCGCATTCCGCAATCCGCATCCCCATATCGGTCATTCGTTTGCGCTCGGACGGATAATTCTTCACACTCATCGTGATTCTCCTTGTCTCGAAAAAAACATTCTCAGGCTCCGCAGTCCGGACTCCTGCTCTTCATCTGTTGTATCCCCAGAACTTGCGTCCCGACTCGCTTCCGTTCACCCAGCCCGGAGGCATCGGAATGTTTCTGAATTTAATTGTTTCAGTATGGCCGTCCACGAAAGAGAAGACGGTTGACCAGGTATGGCGTTCGGCGCCGACCCAGAGGCCCGAACCGGGAGTGGGGTTAATGGGATTGAGACGATAGCCGATGGCCGAATCATTATGGCTGTCCGCCGTGGCAAAGGTAACTGAGGGATATTGAAGCAGGCTCCTGCGGACGAGGGTTATTCCCCTTGGGGTGCCCGGGGTAGGAGTAATGCTGGCGTCCCCGTTGATGCCGTAGCTCCCATCCCATGTCCTGCGGATTTCCGAAGGGCAGAAATAAACGGAACTGTGCATGGCGTTGTTCCAGTCGTTGAGCAGCTTCATCGAATAATTCGGATAAAGGTAGATGCCGACAACTGCATACCATCTGACATATGCGCCGTCGGTGGCGGCATTTTGCAGGGCCGCCGGGTTGCAGTAGTCATTGAAGTCATCGGCATAGAAAGATATCGACTGCGCGATCTGCTTCTGATTGCTGTTGCAGAGGGAACTCTTGGCAACCTCCTTGGCCTTCTGCAGTGCAGGCAGCAACATGCTGGCAAGAATTGCGATGATCGCAATTACGACCAGAAGCTCAATTAAAGTGAATTTAATTGAGCGCGTCGCTCTTCGAGCTATACCTTGGCTAGCCAGGAGCGCGATGAGTGTAAAATATTTTTCAGGAGAAAATATTTTACTTTTTGGGCTATTTAATTTTTCCATCTTCGCGAGATCCTTTTTTTATGTTTTTCATTTTACAAATTGCAATCCGGATTCATCCCTTTACACTTTAACTACTTACACGGTCTCGAAAAAAACACCCTCAGGCACTGTCGCCTGTCCCGCAATCTTGAGCTTCATCTGATTTATCAATCCAACAGCAAAGTCTTTGGGGTCGGTTACTATGAATGAAGCAGGGAACGGACATACAAGAC
>JBAZRS010000572.1:0-3823 GCA_041662825.1 Victivallales bacterium
GGTGTCGGTGTCGGTGTCGGTGTCGGCGTCGGTGTCGGTGTCGGCGTCGGTGTCGGTGTCGGTGTCGGTGTCGGTGTCGGTGTCGGCGTCGGCGTCGGTGTCGGCGTCGGTGAGGTTATGGTAATCACACTGCTGGCTTTGGCTACCAAGTCACCGCTAGTACTTCCATTGCCGTTTGTGGATAATCCTGTCGCATATATGGTTGCAGTTCCGGATGCGGGGGCTGTCCAGTTGAACTGCCAGCTGACTGAACCGGAAGTCATGGACTTGTCGGTGCTTTGAATGACTTCCCCTGCAGATAGTTTGCTGCCAGTGCCCGCCGCAAGCGTACCGGCTGTGGTGGATACGTCAAAACCGCCGGCTTTCTGTCCGGCACTTGTGACTGTGAGGGTATAGGCATTGGTGGAATTTGCCGCCACCGTAGTCGGACCTGTTAATGTGACTGTAGTCGCCGGCCCGCCGCTATGGCATGAGGAGCAAGTTCTCCCGCTGCCTGTTGCCGGGTTCCCGGAATAACCGCTTCTTCCGCTGGCATCAGCCAGTACAGTTGATGTAGTCCCCAAGGCCAGAATTATTGCCACGATTAATGGCAGCACCGTTTTCCAATGTATATGTTTCGTCATAGTTGTTAATCCCTTCGTGTTGTCATGTTGTTTCTTTGATATAAAGCTAGCATCACCTTGTCGGCAAGCAGATTATAAATCGTTCATTGTTATGTTTAGCAGTTAACGTGCCAAGTAAGGATTTGAGAATCCTCCTCCGAACCTGCAAAGACACAGGAGCAGTACGTCATTATTACCTGCTTTGGACAACTAAGCCCAATCCGGACAGTCAGAAGCTTTTCACATGAATAATCAGGGAGGCGGAAATACAATATTCCACCTTGACACATATTTTAATAATGCCATATTGTGAGCCAATCGTGACGTGAACTTATAATGCAAACTGGAGACATGAAAATGGCTGGGATTTTCAAGGCTTATGATATCAGGGGTATTTATCCGGAACAGCTTGATGAGGCTATGGCTGAAAGAATCGGACGCGCCTTTGTGCAGTTCCTGGGGGCGAAGAAAGTCGTTGTAGGCCGCGACATGCGACCGCATTCGCTTCCTCTTTTCAATGCCCTAGCCAAGGGCATGACAGGGCAGGGCGCGGATGTCATCGACATCGGGATGTGCTCTACTCCGATGTCGTACTTCGCGAACGGGAAACTTGGCGCCGACGGCAGCATCATGATAACTGCGTCCCACAATCCGGGGGAATGGAACGGCTTCAAGCTCTGCCGCAACCAGGCGATTCCTGTCAGCGGTGCCACCGGCATTGCCGACGTTGAGAAAATCGTCCAGAACCGCTCCTGGGTCGCTTCGGCAAAAACAGGGAAAGTCACGTCTTATGATATTGCACGGGAATATGGCGAACATCTCAGGAAATTCGCAAAACTCAACCGCAAACTCAAGGTCGTTGCAGATTTCGCAAATTCCATGGGATCATACGAAATCGCCGGAATCAGGGACATGTTCGAGATAATCCCGCTCTATGAAAAGCTGGACGGAACCTTCCCGAACCACGAAGCTAATCCTCTTGAAACACATACGCTCGACACGCTCCGCGCAAAGGTCAGGGAGGTCGGAGCAGATTTCGGCGCAGGTTTCGACGGAGACGCCGACCGCTGCGGATTCATCGACGACAAGGGCGAAATCATACCCATGGATCTTTTCACCGCCCTTATTGCCCAGGACATCCTGTCAAACGGGCCTGCGACAATCCTCTATGACCTGAGAAGCAGCTGGGCGGTGAAGGAATGCATCGAGAGGAACGGCGGCAAGGCCGTAATGTCACGCGTCGGACATGCGTTCATCAAGGCCCAGATGCGCGAATACGGCGCGGTTTTCGCCGGTGAGCTTTCAGGGCATTATTACTTCAAGGAAAACTACACGACCGAATCGCAGGGACTTGCATTCATAATGCTTGCGAACCTGATCTGCAAGACAAACAGGAAGGTCAGCGACCTTGTGGCGCCACTCCGCATATACTTCTCCAGCGGCGAAATCAATTCCAAGGTTGCTGACGTGAAATCCGTCCTTGAGAAAATCAAGAATAAGTACACGGACGGCAGAATGTTCGAACTCGACGGGATTTCAGTGGAATACAAGGACTGGTGGTTCAATGTCAGGGCTTCAAACACCGAACCCCTTCTCAGGCTGATCACCGAAGCCAGGGACAGGAAGACCATGGAAGCCAAACGCGACGAACTGCTGAAAATCATCAGGGGATAATTTTCCCCCAGGAAAACATGGTTTCCTGGGGAAAAATTATATCCCAAAGATTTCCGTGCAGGAATCAGATTCTGATTCCTGCCTTATCTGTAAAGATATTGCCACTATTTCCTGCCGGAAATGTAAAAAACACCTTTAGCATTCAATTATTTTGAGTGTAATTGGAAAATAATATTTTCCTGCCCAAAAGAGAAAAATATAGCAAATGTTTTGTCGATGTTTCAGTATGCCAGTTTCGATGAAACTGGTGAAAGAGGCGAAATGGCTCAGTCTTTCTCTGATTGCCTTTGTGATCCAAAGTAACTCGGGCATTCTTGCCCGAGATGTGTTGGGCTTAAGCGTGGAAGTCTGAGGAACGCGCAATAAATTGCGCTACTGCAAGCTAAATCACCCGCAGTTACGCCCATTTTTAAGTCCGACAGACTGTCAGAATCCGGGCTCCGCTTCTACAGTGACATAATCCGACTCGTGGAGGACCGGTTCCTTTTTTCCGGAGAGCAGCAGGTACCATTCCCTGACACATGCGGCGACAATCAGTATGACGAGGCCCATGAACAACACGCAGGCCGCCGCGTTTATGTAGTTGTTCAGTTTCAGGGTTTCCCACTCAATAATTTGTTTGACAGTTCCCCCTTCGGCAATCTTCTGGGCCAATTGACTGGCGTTTGACAGGAAACCGAGGCGCGGGTCGGCGCTGAATATTTTCATGAATCCGGCTGTCATTGTCACTGTGAAAAGAAAGAGCAGGGGAAGCAGGGTCACCAAGATATATCTGGCTTTACCCATCTTTATCATTATCGTTGTTCCGAGGGAGAGCGCGATAACCGCCAGAAGCTGGTTTGCTATCCCGAAAATAGGCCAGAGACTGTTGATTCCGCCGAGAGGATCTATCACTCCCTGGAACAGGAACCAGCCCCATGCGCCGACAAAAATAACACTGGCCGTTATATTCGAATGCAGGGTTCCGGTGTGGCCGAGTTCCGGCGATATCTGCCCGAGAAGATCCTGCATCAGGAAACGGCCCACCCGGGTGCCGGCGTCAATGGTCGTCAGTATGAACAGCGCCTCAAACATTATGGCGAAATGGTACCACAGCGCCATTGCCGTCCGCCCTCCGAATATTTTTGCAAGCATTTCGGCCATTCCGACCGCGAAGGTCGGTGCGCCCCCGGTTCTTCCGAACATGGTCTTTTCCCCGAGGTTTTCAGCCAGGCTTTTCATTTCCTGCTCTGTCACCGGAAATCCGGCCGCGGAGGCTTTTTGGACAACCGCCGCAGGTTCTCCCTTCATGTTGATGCTGAGATAAACTCCCGGATTCATCGTGCTGGCGGCAATCAGCGCCATTATCGCCACCATCATTTCGACAACCATCGCGCCATACCCGATCGTCCTGACACATGATTCGCTGGTTATCATTTTCGGTGTGGTGCCGGATGAAATCAAGGCATGGAATCCTGAAATCGCCCCGCATGCTATGGTTATGAAACAGAACGGGAAGAGCGGACCCGCAAAGACCAGGCCGGATCCGTCGATGAATTTTGTCACTG
>JBAZRS010000573.1:0-3823 GCA_041662825.1 Victivallales bacterium
AAGATACTGATAAACAGATAAAGACAAAGAAAACAGACTACCCTCATCAATTTGAGGCCTTCTGGTGGAATTATCCCAGAAAAATAGAGAAGGCTGGCGCCTTCAGGGCCTGGAAGGCACGCCTGAAAGAGGGTTTCGATGATAACGTGATGAGCCAGGCCGCCACCAATTACTCCGCATTTTGTGAGGCCGCCGGTACTGAGGAAAGATATATAAAGCACGCGGCCACATTCCTCGGGCCGGATAAGCCTTTCGAAGAATATTGCGAAGGGCTGCGCAAAGACTGGACCGCCAAGGGACAGCAGGGGGCCTCCGGCAGCAACGGCAAACCAACCTTCGAGATGAAAACCTGGCAACCGCCATCAGAAAGCAAGGTGCCGGCGTGAATATTGATTTTTTTCGCACACAAATGACTCGCCTTACCGCCAACCTTCGGGACGATCTCCTTAAGCACCCGGAGTTGGCTAGAGTTCGCACTGACACCTTCTGGAGTAGATTCAAGGACATCTCAGAAGTAGATTTCGAAGTGGCCGTGGATAAGGCGATCGACAATGAAATATTTTTTCCAGAGATTATGGTCCTCCGCGGGTATCTGCCGCGGAGATATAAGCCAGCCGTTATAAACATGCCGGATGGGCCTCCATCAGAAGAAGGGCAGCGACGCGTTCAGGAGCTACTCGCCCAGCTCCGAGAGAAGTGGAGCCCGCCGACGTGGGAGGAGCTCCTCAAGAAGGCTAGAGAGGCCGTGGATGGCGACGATTTCGACGAGGCTGAAAAACTGCTTAATCGCGCCCTCGCCTTGGACCCGCCCCCAGAGGTTACTGACGAGATAAGAAGATTAAGTGAAACAATCGGGGCCTCCCGTGAAACGAATCGCCCTCCAGGTGAAACAAAAGCCGGCCATTCTGAAACAATCCCGGCTTAAAGTGACCACTCGCGACACCATCTAAGCGGAGGGACCAGCCCGGGGAGTCGCTCCGGGAGCGGAAGTGGGGAAGAAAGTGACGGAAAGGAAGGGGAGAGACAATGGACGGAATTGACGCGGCGAAAATATTAGAGAGACTAGTAGCTCCGCTTGAATTAGTTGGAGCGCAAGTCACGAGAGAGGATGCCCTTGCTTTATTTCACGCCCTGGACGCCTGCCGGAAGAAGCTAATCGCTACAGAAACCTTCCTCGATGCCCGGCAGCAACAAGGAGAATATATTCATGCGCAACTCCTGGCCTGCCGCAAAAAGCGGGATGAGTTCAGGGAAGAAATTGAGCAGTTACAAGTTCAACTTGGAGCTTGTGGGGCGGCGGCGTTAGGAGCCACAAAAAACGTTGCGGCAAAAGGAGATTATGGCTGGAGTCCTGCCTATCAAGATACGTTGGATTTGCGAAAAAAATATGATGAGTCACAGAAACAACTTGAAGAAATTGTAAAACAGATAAATGACAAAGAATATTGAGAGGAGGAAAAGCTGATGGATGCGCCCAAAGACATAGGTATTTTCAAAGAAAATCCAGACAGGAGAGTGTTTAGCGGGATCTCTCCTGAAACCGGGCAGCCTCAAGATTTAATACTTGTCGGATGTGGAGGTTGTCCTGATTGCGCCGAGAAAGACGCCGAGAAAGACGCCGAGAAAGACGCCGAGAAAGACGCCGAGAACGCCGTCCTGCGGAGGGCGCTGGAGATAATGGGAGATGACATGATAACCCCAAGAGATGCCAATAATTGGGTGGATTTTGACATAGATGATCCAGCAAAAAGCATAGAGGAATATATAACCACAGCCCATGCCGAGATAGAGGCAGAGAGGAGCGCAAATGAAACTCTGTAAATACACCTCAGAACAGGAAATTGACAACTGCAACGACTGCCATTACTGCTGCCGACACTGCGACGGATTTTATTGCCACCACAACAAAGTTCAAGGGGTTTCTGATTTCCCGAAAATAGACACCGTAATCTGCGAGGAAATTCCTGCCTGGTGCCCGTTGC
This sequence comes from Victivallales bacterium, assembly GCA_041662825.1. Classification (GTDB taxonomy): domain Bacteria; phylum Verrucomicrobiota; class Lentisphaeria; order Victivallales; family GWF2-50-93; genus GWF2-50-93. Next base: position 1,983 of record JBAZRS010000573.1, read on the forward strand.
CAGATGCGAAGCCCCCGGACGCGACGCCGGAAGAGGAGGGGCTGGTTGTTTGCCCCCTGGCCGGAATCTGTCTCGACCGAGAGGATTATCCTGAACACGGGCAGCCTCACGCAAAAAAGTCTGAATGTAACATCGTCGAATGTGGAGCCGCAGAGCGAATAAAAGTCGGCCCCTGCATCCCGGCAGAGCAGGCAGAGAAAGGCGGCAAGGAATGACCAACATCCTTGCTCTTGATACCGGCCTTCACTGTGGGTGGGCGGCATCACTCGGGGAGCCACGCGTGCAGACGCATGGATTAACTCGCGAAATTACGGTGATTCACCCGACTGTCTTCTCCGGCGTCTGGAACCTCAAACCCAAAGCGCGCGAGGGTTACGGAAGGCGGTTTGTTAAATTCCGCAAGCACCTGGTTGAGACCTTAGTCTTATTGGAAATTGGCAAGGTGGTTTATGAGCGGGTCCGCCGGCACATGGGAACCGACGCCGCTCACAGTTTCGGCGGATTTATCGCTCACCTGACGGAGATATGCGAGGAGCACGGCATTCCATACGAAGGCTTTGAGGTAGGGACGATCAAGAAGGTCGTTACCGGGTACGGAGGCGCAGACAAAAAATTGATGATCAAGGTGGCCAAGATACTCTATCCAGGCATCGAACCCCAGGACGACAACGAGGCGGATGCGCTTGGAATACTTTACACGGCGGAATATGGAGGCTGAGGGATGAAGGAAGACAACTTCCGCGCACAAATAGGAGTTTTTCTTCTGGCTATATTTCTTGCAATAGCGGGCGGCTTCATAATGTTGGGAATTTACGCAGATCGCATAGACGCCCACCTCGCGGACATCGAGAAGCATGAGGCCCGCCTTGTGCAGGTGCAGGAGGCTTCGCTGAGGGAGATGCGCAAGGGGATCAAGGCGAAGATAGACTGGAGCATACCTGCGAAGCTTCCGCCGGTTGCGGAGAATTTGAAAGGGGGGAGATAGGGGATGGCCAGAGGATTTAAGCCAAAATATCGCTGTCGAGATTGTCAGCACACATGGGCCGGGAAATTTATATGCCCGAAGTGCGGCTCTGATAATACGAAGTGCATCCGCTTTGGGTGGGACGGAACAGTAAAGCAATTTCAAGCATTAGCGCCGGTTGCAGAGAGGGAGGGGAGATGAGAACCACAAAAACGCAAAGAGATGCAGGAAAAATACTTCCTTTTTCCCATTATGATTTTTCCGCCAAACCTGGAGACATTATGGTCGATTTCGAAGGGAATGCCTTTAGGCTGTATGAGCATCCCTGGCGCGCTGAATTGAGCCCACGAAAACTGAAGCGTCAGGGAATGAGAGCAATTATTGAAAACGAAAAATTAGTATGGATTCCAGTTGTTCAATTTTGCTCATTAAACGGTATAGGGCAAAGGAAGCATCCCGCCCCCGGCCAACCGGAGCCAGAGAAAGAGAGGGAGTAGAAGATGCCCGAATTACAAGCTTTTGAAGATCCCGAAAATCCTGGAAATTCCTCAAAATTACATACCGGAAAACTTTGCGTAGAGGGTTGCGGACGGCCAGCGGGAACGGCATGGAGTCCGCATTGGTGCTTCGAGTGCAATGTAGCGCGTATCAGAAAAATAGATGCGCGAATGAAAGACATCAGGGACAGATTTAAGGAGCGAGAATCTGCGGAGAAAGGGAAGTGAAGGGGATGAAATCGTGTCCATTTTGCGGAAGCGATAAAATAACAGCGCGCCAGATTCAAGCGGTTTGCAATTCCTGTGGGGCAGAGGGGCCTGTGTGCATTGGTGGGCCACCGGAAAATATCAATGCCGAGATGGCATGGGACATTAGAGCC
>JBAZRS010000574.1:0-3822 GCA_041662825.1 Victivallales bacterium
GATCCTGCGAACTTCGCAGAATATGTGGACGGTAAGGAGAAGAAGATCGTGCCGGTGGACGAGAAGGACAAGGCTTCCAGGCCTCAGTCGCTGATCTGGACGCAGGAAGAGGGTGGAGGCAACAGTTCAAGAAAATTCGGGGAGTCGAAGACGCCCGGATTGCGCCATCTCAGGATTGGTTTCACGGAGCCGAAGCCGGTCGGTTCGATCATGATGGTCGGGAACCTCGCTGTGAGCGTGCTGAAGCCCGGAGCCTCGTATCCGGGTGACCTTTCCGACGAGTCGCAGTGGTTGCGTGCGGAAAGGATTGCAAAGGACAAGATTTCCTCGGAAGAGCCTGAGAAGGAGGGTAACATCTTTGTCTGGAATCTGCCGGCCGGCACGAAGACACGGGCGCTGCGTTTTACGCATGAGGCGCAGGAATCCGACAAGACTTATTTCGGCCAGCTCGGCGGAGTCTACGTGCTTGCCGAACGTTTTGCGAACATCGCAGCGCAGGCGCAGGCCATATCTCGGAGTTCGTCTGAGAAGGCGGGAAGGCTTGTCAATCAGAACACCGACGGCTGGGGTGCCTGGGAGAATATGACAAGCGAGGAGTCCCGTCCGAAACTCATTTCCGAAGATCCTGAATGGATGATGCTGGTCTGGCAGGCTCCTTTGCCATTAAGGGGGATTGCGCTTGATTTTCCGGGGTTCAAGTCTGCGGAGCTGTATGTTTACAGGGGGGCGGAAACGACACATCCGCGTGACGCTGTCGAAAAGGACTGGGAGAAACTGATGAATCTTAATGGTGTGAAGTCGCTTTATTCAATGCCTCTTGCCGTGAATTTTTTTGATTTCGGGAAAAACGTCACCACCCGTGCAATCCGGCTGAAAATAACCGAGCCGCTCAATGAGAAGACGGAGCATGGCCACTTGAAAAACAAGATAATGGGCGGGAAAAGGATATGGCTCGGGGAATGGATAGCGTTACGCGCCCTGGGAACCGACGCGCTGACAGTCGACCTGCCTGTAGCCACGGAGAAAAAGGTTTCGCAGGATCTTCTGATTCCGGTGAAATTCACTCTTCCTGAAGACGGATTTGTGACGCTTGTGATCGAGGACAAGGACGGAAAACGCATCCGCAATCTCATCTCTGAAACTCAGTTCCCCAAAGGAGACAATGTCGCCTACTGGGACGGCACCGACGACCTGGGGCGCGACATAGAAGCGGCAAAGCACGGACTCTATCACATTCCGGCGCAGTTTGTGGCGCCGGGAGAATACCGTGTCCGGGGCTTGTGGCGCAAGGAGATACACTCATTCTACGAGTTCGGGGTCTACAACGACGGCAATCCGCCCTGGAGCGTTGCGGACCATACCGGCGGATGGCTGTCCAACCACTGCGCCCCCATGGCGGCGGCTTTTGTCCCGGCGGTTAAATCCCCGACAAAGGAGCCTGCAGTATTCCTCGGATGCTACCTTACCGAAGGTCCCGACGGGCTTGCCTGGGTAGATCTCGACGGCAAGAAGCGCGGCGGAAAAGGCTGGATAGGCGGCAACTGGACAACAGCCCCGTATATCGCGTATGACTGGGGCTCAAAGGCGGATCCCGGCGTCCACCTCTATGTCGCGTCTGTCGGAAGAGTGGATAACGAAGATAAGAAGAAAAATCCGATCCCGGAACTGCGTCTGACCGCATTGACAAGCGGAGCCGACAGGCCGATCCTGAAACATCAGCTGGAGTTGCTTAAGGATCCCAAGGACAATGTCGGAAATGACATTGGTGGGCTTGCCGCCTATGACGGCGTGCTTGTCTGCAGTCTTACCAGGACCAACCAGCTCATGTATGTAAGCGCCCTCGAAACTTCCGAAAAGAAGCCCGGGAAAATAATTGGAACCGCGAAGCTGGACTCCCCGAAGGGGCTTGTCTTCGACAGCAAGGGGCAGCTGCTTGTCATATCCGGGAAGAAGCTTGTGACGATGGACAGTTCACTGCCGGCGAAGGAGCCGAAGATCCTGATTTCCGAGGGGCTTGAAGATCCTGTCGGGATCACCCTTGATGCAGAGGGGAATTTTTACATAAGCGACCGCGGCAACAGCCACCAGGTGAAAGTCTTTTCGCCGCAGGGCAAATTCCTGCGTGCGGTCGGAAAGGCGGGGGCGCCTGCGGAAGGGCCCTACGATCCCCTGCACATGAACAATCCGCGCGGTCTCGCCATCGACCCGAACAGGCATCTATGGGTTGCCGAGGACGATTTCATCCCGAAACGCGTGAGTGTGTGGACGCTGGATGGAAAGTTTGTGAAGGCGTTCTACGGACCGTCGAAATACGGCGGCGGCGGTTCGCTTGATCCTTACGACAAAACCCGTTTCTATTATGCCGACGAAGGGCGTGGCGTGATGGAGTTCAAGCTGGACTGGGAGAAGGGGGCTTCGCAGCTGGCCAACGTGCTGTTAAAGCGCTCATCCGACGATATGAAGCTGGCCTTCCGCAGCGCCGCCCCGGAAACGGTCATGTACAGGGAAGTTAACGGGAAGAAGCAGAGATATTTCACGAACTGTTACAACAGCAGCCCGACATCCGGCCACGGTACCGCTTTCCTTTTCATTGAAAGGGGCAATGCCTTGTATCCGGTCGCCGGGATGGGGCGCGGTCTGGACTGGAAGGAACTGTTTCAGAAAGACGAATACAAGAGTATGATTCCTGAAGGGGTGATTGGACCAAAAGGAGACTTTAAGAATCCCTTCTTCTTCATCTGGTCCGACCTTGACGCCGATGGGCTGGTGCAGCCGGGGGAGGTGTCCCTGCGGAGCGGTGTCAACGGGGGCGTCACGGTGCTTCCGGATTTTTCATTCTGCATTTCGCGTTTCGGAGGCGAGAAGGATTCCAAGAAGTCAATGAGGTTCAAGCCTCTTGCTTTTACTGACAAGGGTATCCCGAAATACGACTTTTCAAAAGGGGAGGTTCTTGCTGAAGGTGTGCAGGGGCCGGGTTCTTCCGGAGGAGACCAGGTGCTTGTGGACGATGCCGGAAACCTGATTGCGACACTCGGGATTCCGCCTTTCCACCAGTATTCCATCAGCGGCGGCAGGAACGGGATTGCGACCTGGAGCTATCCGAGCCTCTGGCCGGGGCTTCACGCCTCTCACGAGGCGCCGAGACCGAAATTCCCTGGAGAGCTGATAGGTACCACAAGACTTCTCGGCAACCTGATCAACCCCAAGGGCTCGGATGCGGGGCCGATGTTCGCGCTCAACACGAGCATGGGCGCCATGTATCTTTTCACGACCGACGGACTTTTCGTAGCCACCCCGTTCGTTGACAGCAGGATGGCCGACAGCCTCAGGAGCCCGGTCGCAAAGAGGGGCATGAGCCTTGACGGGATTTCACTGGGAGGCGAGAATTTCTGGCCGATGATCACGCAGGCTCAGGACGGGAAAATCTATCTGGTCAACGGCAGCCATACGGTCATCATAAGGATGGAAGGACTGGAGACGGTCCGGAGGATTCCGCAGACGACCCTGGCTGTCACCGCGAAAGAACTTGAGAAGGCCCAGAAGTACATGGCTGAAATGGAGGTCCAGCGGAAACTGGAGCAGGGCGGAGGCGTGATGCATGTCGCGCTGGATTCACCAGCGCCGGCGGTCGACGGGAAGCTTGAGGACTGGCCGAGTAACTGGGTCGAGATAGACAAGAGCGGTTCGTCCGCCTGGTTCAATTCCAATTCCAGGCCCTACAACATCAAGGGGGCTGTCACTGTCGCCAACGGGAGACTCTTTGCGGCCTGGCAGACCGGCGACGCCAAGCTCCTGAGGAATTCCGGGGAAATGCCATAGCGA
>JBAZRS010000575.1:0-3816 GCA_041662825.1 Victivallales bacterium
GTGAGCCCCTCAACTTCAAAGTCAGATACAACCAGGCGAAGAACCAGCTGATCATCTCAAACTACAGCTTTATAACTTCCAAATACATACTGGCGGCGCTGCTCGGCCTTACCGAATCGGATATTCCGGCAAGTATAGAATTCCCGCCCCTATCGCCGAAAAACGAACAGTTCTCGTCCGACATTACCGTCTATCTCGACACCGCACTGGCGAACAGACCAGACCTTGACGCCTTCAGGGAGGCTCTCATCTCCGCCAATTTCAACGTCTGGTCGAAGTGGGGTGCGTTTTCCCCGACCATATCCGCAAACGGGTTCTACGGTTATCTGAGGACGGACACCGGCAGCGGAAAGTACACGAACTGGGCGTCTAGATCCCAGGACAGGAGCTACAACTACGGTCTGACCGCCTCATGGACGCTTTTCAACGGCGGACAAAACTGGTTCAACCTCAAGGAGTCGCAGGCCCAGCTTGCCCAGAGCCAACTGGCCGTCATGACCAAATGGATACAGGTGGTTTCAGAGGTCAGGCAAGCCCTGGACAATTACAGACAGTCCATCGAGCAGGTCACTCTTTTCGAGGAAACATTGGGGCTCGTCCAGAAGACACGTGACCTTGTTGAAGAGGAGTACAAGGCCGGAAACGCCAACCTCACCCGGGTCAACCAGGCTCAGACCGACCTTGTGAGGGCAGAGGCCGATCTGGCAAGTTCACGCGTGAACCTCGAAAACGCAAAGGCCCAGATGGAAGCCGCTATTGGTTCCCGTTAATCAGCATCTTCCTGAATTCCCTCGGCCCGATATTGACTGTCCTGGAAAAAACTTTCGTGAAATAACTCTGATCCTTGAATCCGCACCTTCCGCTTATTTCACCCAGTGAAAGTGATGTGAAGGCAAGAAGTCTTTTCGCCTCTTTAACCCTGACTGCGTTCAGATGGTGGGAAAAAGTCATGCCGGTCTCCCTTTTGATCTTGTGCATGATCCCGGAAGTGCTCGCACCTGCGAATTTCGCAACCTCTCCGAGCTTCACATTTTCATTGAAATGCTTGTGTATATATGAAATCACCTTCTCTGAAATATTTTCCTCTTTTCTTTCAATGTGTATGTTCCTGAAAAGTTTCTGGGTTAGCTGTTCAAACCAGAAGCAAAGCTCCTTGATGTCCCCCATATTCTCGATTTCCTCGAGGTAGATATTGTTGACTGTCATGACTTTTGACCATTTCTCACCCTTCAGAAGCAAATTCATCGAAAGCACTGCAACCACGGTCGCGATAAAAGCCTTTGCCTGGTTTGCATCCTGCAAAGATTCAAGAAGGATGAGGCTCAGCACATCGTCTGTCTTTTTCTGAACCTCCTTTTCTTTTCCGCCCTGCAAAAGCCCTGAAAGCTCTTCCGCCGAAATCAGAATGAGTTTTTTCCGTTCATCGCGCACGGCTCCAAAAGTCTCCATCCCGACGGCAAGCCGTTCCTGCTGCTTCCACAAAGCATTTTTCACAAGGAATTTTTCAGCCGATAAAAGGCCTGATGAAAAGACAGCCTCCTTGAGGAATGCCCCGATTTTTTCTATTTCGACATTTGGCATTTCCCCGATGCCCTGAAAGGTACTGATGAAGTGCTTGAGCCGTTCGCCTGAATCGATTGCGGAAAGGGTTTCAATCATATTGTGCTGGATCTTCTGGAGTTCGCCATGCGGAAGAAGCCCCCCGATTTCAATGGCCCCTATGATCTTTTCTCCGTCCGGAGCAACAGGAACGACAAGACCGTAGAGTCCCAGCCAGCACCTGAAATGGTGGACATCCCCTTTGATCTGCGATTGGTAAGCTCCGGCCCGCGCAGCCTGCCGGCAAAAATCCCCGGCTCTTGAATGGAAAACACATGCAGAACATAAGCGGCAAAATGCTTTTCCAACCCTGGGGACATCCCTTCCTTCAATGTCGTGATAAACTCCGCCGCAATGTGCGTGATTATCAAGATTCTCAAGAACGGATTCTATTCTTTTATAAAAACTTTCATCCATTTTTGCACAATATTACAAATATTTTATACTATTGTCCAAGTATATCTGTTTTTAATTGGTAAAATATAGCATGTTGAATTTTAATAATCAACGTTGCTAAATTAAATAAAGGAAGGAAATGGCACATGAGCGCTGAAATTCTGAATTCCATCAAAGAAAATCTGATGAAGGGCAAAGCCAACGATGTGAAGAATCTTTGTGAACAGGCTATCAAGCAGAACATTCCTGTCACGGCAATTCTTAACGACGGACTTATTTCCGCAATGCAGATTATCGGTGAAAAATTCAAGAATAACCAGGTATATGTGCCAGAAGTACTTATAGCAGCAAGAGCCATGAATTCCGGAATGACAGTGCTCAAGCCCTACCTCAAAGCAGCAGATGTTAAGGCAAAAGGCATTGTCAGCATAGGCACTGTCAAAGGCGATCTTCATGACATCGGCAAAAACCTTGTACGCATGATGCTTGAAGGCGCCGGATATGAAGTCGTTGATCTCGGCGTAAATGTCGAACCCCAGAAATTCATTGACAGCGTCAAAGAGAAGAAAGTCCAGGTGATCGCCATGAGCGCGCTTCTTACTACGACCATGGGCTCAATGAAAACAACCATCGACGCCCTCAAGGCCTCAGGCGTCAATGCAAAGACAATTGTCGGCGGCGCTCCCCTCACGGAAAGTTTTGCGAAGGAAATCGGAGCCGACGGCTATGCCGCAGACGCCGCATCTGCAGTTGACGTGGTTAACAGACTGTTGGGCGTATAAATCGGATAGTTTTTACTTCATATGATTTTGACAAAAACCTGACCGGAAAACCCGGTCAGGTTTTTTTTATGACGGCGAAGCATGTGCAGATACAAATATTTTCAGTGTCCGAGCGGCCGACTTTGTTTTCCTCGGATAACAGAACTGGGGTCTTCATCAATGTTCTTGACAAGCTCCGTGAAAGAGTCAATGGCTTCGCCGAGTTTGTTTAAAGTGTCTGACAGTTCCAATTTTGTTTCGTTAAGACTCTCCCTTGCAATTGCAGTTGTTTCAGAAATCTTCGCATCTTCAATTTGTTTCTGAAGGCTCTTTGAAAGATCATTTATTGAAGCCAAACTCTTCTTGATGCCGTCTGATATTTCCCTGATGTTGGGCTCTGTCATGACCTTATTGAGATTTGCGGCGGTTGCTTCAAGATGGTCGGTGATCCTGTCAATTTTTTCCGCAAGATCATTTATTCTCGGATCGTTTACAAATGAATTGATTGATTTAAGGGATCCGAGGAGTTCAGCGGAAATTTCATCAAATTTAATATTTGAAATCCTTGCAAGCGTGCTTGTTATGTTAGTACTGAGGCCCCTGAGAAAAGAAGGAGTTGAAGGAATATACATAATCCCTTTTGGCGGAATAACTTCCGGGATCGGGGTTTTTAAGTGATCATAATAATTGATTTCCACATATTTCAATCCCGTTATTCCAGTAAGGTCAAGTCTGCAACGGAGACCTTTTTCAACCTCCTTCTCCATTTTGTAGAAGAACTCCGCTTTTCTGGTGATAACACTCGACTTCCCCTTCCCGACATCAATTGCCGAAAGTTCGGCCTGCATGTCGACGCGGACGAGGTTGTCGCTCGGTCTGACAGTCACACTCGAGACTTTCCCTATGGTCACGCCCCTGAACTTTACCGGCGCACCCGCCTCAAGCCCCTGCACTGATTCGTCAAAAAGCGTAACAAACTCAACTTTGGGCTTAAATACTGCTGCAATTCCAAGACGAAATAGAACCAGCACCAGAGGGGCCATTCCGGAAAGAACAAAAA
>JBAZRS010000576.1:0-3806 GCA_041662825.1 Victivallales bacterium
CGGCGCAATATCACTGCTGCTTGACAAGAGACTTGCTCCGGCTGGCACTGCGCTGTCAGTGAGTGTAGACGGACAGCCGGCAATTGCCGCCAACATAGGGGAGACAGCTGCACCACTGAAACTTGTACGGACAGAAGGCAAATGGTCGGTCGGTAGCGTTCCACCCGGTCAGAAACGCCACGGTCTATCCGGACCAATTGACGACTTCCAACGCGACCGCTTCATATTCGTATATGGCACAGGCGGTGATGATGCACAGAAAACAGCCATGGAGAAACGTGGCAGAAAAATGGCGGACTGGGGTCTCGGCGCCCTCTTCTCAGTGAAAGCCGACACCGAAATTACAGACTCCGACATGAAAGATGCAAGCCTGCTTCTAATCGGCACAGCGGCGAACAACAGGATAATCGCAAAAATGGCAGATAACCTGCCGCTGCGCTCGACTGAAACCGGCCTTATCCTCGGCGACATAAAAGTTGACGGACCGGGTTCAAGCGCATGCATCACCTTCCCCAATCCTCTTTCGCCGGAACATTATGCTGTAATCATCACCTCTGTCGACGATTTCGGCTACCAGGTATGGGAAAAACGCAATCCGGGCGGCGACTATGTGATCGGTCGCACAAATCCAAATGCGGACAAGCCGACCTACCTCACCGTCGCCCGCGGCTGGTTCACCAATAAATGGAAATGGTCCGCTGATTTGTGCATTAAATACGACAAGCCGCAATAAGGAAATCAGCTTTAGGATTTATGAAAATCGAATTTCATCTACCACTTTTACCGTATAACGCCGGACTCTTCATCTCCTCCGGCAAAGGTATCCATCCTACAAGGACAGTCAATTCCTGTGAAATAATCTTCAATGTCGCGGGAAGACTGGGAATGTTTGAGGGCAATCGGAAATTCGACCTGCTTCCCAATGAAACCCTCTTTCTCGAGGCCGGAAAGAAACACGGGGGAACCCGCCCTTACCCAGGTGACCTGTCATTCTACTGGATACATTTCCTAACCATCGGGAACGCCAAAGACAAAAACAGAAAATTCCTGCAGATACCGAAGAAATGCCTGGTATCACGTCCGGAAAAAATGATTGAACTCTTCCGGGAATACCTCGGTGCGCAGGAATCAGGAACCCTCACTGAAATACAGGCGTCGTCGCTGATATGCCTAATGCTTTCAGAGATTTCCGCCTCAGCCGGAATTTCCATTTCATCCGATGACAGGAAAAACGGGGAACTCGCCGCAAAAGTTAAAACACTGATCAGTTCCAATATCGGCAGAAAGGAGCTCAGCACATCCTGGCTCGCCGGAAAACTCAGGTGTAATCCCGACTACATGGGCAGGGTCTTCAGAAACATGCACGGCAAAACCGTAACCGATGAGATCCACTGGAGAAAAATAAACGCCGCCAGGAGAATGCTCTTTGATTCATCATCGAGCGTCAAGGAAATTGCCGCTTCCTGCGGATTCTCTGACACCGTCTATTTCAGGCGCATCTTCAGGAAAATCACCGGCTTCAACCCGCTTGCCTACCGGAAACAGTTCCCGCATATGCATGTGAACACCGAACTGAAGTGAGTCTTCAAGCGTACAGCATTTCATCATAATATCATAATTATTTTCCTGCGGAAAATAATTTCATCCAGGGAAATTCAGTCCGACACCAAGAATCTTCTCGTCATCCCCTGTTGAGCCAGACAGTCATCTCGCCGGTTTTCCTGTTCGCCCAGGCGAAATATGGGACAACCTTCAAGCGGAATTTTTCCAGCTTTGACTCCAGAGGACGATAAAGCCTCTCTCCCCATCCTGAATTTTTCCTCCTGAACGCATTGACAGATATTGTGTTTATCCCCTTCATGTCCGACTTTCCGGCGATTACGGAAAACGCCGGATCCGAAGTGTCGACGGCGACATCATAAAGGAATTTCCCATTGTCGGTCTCCTCGGCGCAATATACGATCGGTCCGCGCTGTATCGCCACTTTACCGCAGTCGTGCCTTAGCCGAGGATCAGCCTCCACAAAAGTCGCCTGCATGTCAAAATCTATGTCTATCGTGTCTCCTGAAATCCATCTGCGGCTTATGATGGCATATCCGTTCCTGACTGGAAATCCGGTTTTAACGCCGTTGAGCTTGAATGCATATTTGCCGCACCATCCGGGGATGCGGATGCATACTTTGAGATCGGACGGGGTCTTGGGCGCGACTTTGACAGACACCTTACCGTCCCAGGGATACTTGGTTTTCTGCGAGATCCTGACTGGACCGTTTTTTGTTTCAAGTGACGCTGAACTGGATATGAAAAGGTTAATGCATATCTCATCATCGCCTTTTGTATAGATGTATGAACCCAGCGAAGCGAGAAGCCTTGCGACATTGCTCGGACAGCATGAGCATCCGAACCATTTCTGCCTTTCAGGCCTTACGACTTCATCGACAACGTTTCCTGGCTTTGGATTCGCTGCGAGCGGATTCGAATAGAAAAACGCCTTTCCGTCCAGGGAGACCCCCGACAGTACTCCGTTATAGAGCGCACGTTCCATCACGTCGGCGTAGGAGGAATTCATCTCCATCTGCAGCATTCTGTGGGAGAAAAAGACAAGTGTGATGGCGGCGCAGGTTTCCGAATAAGCCGTCTCGTTGTGCAGATTGTATTCATAGGAGAAGGCTTCCCCCTGCTTTTCCGAGCCGACGCCACCTGTAATGTACATTTTCTTGAGCATGATGTTATTGAAAAGCCTCTTGCACGCCTCGAAAAGCTTTTTCTCGCCGGAGTGCGCGGCCAATGAAGCCATTCCCGAGAGAATGTATCCGGCCCTTACCGCATGCCCCAGGACTTCAGTCTGCTCCCGCAGCGGTTTATCGGCCTGAAAATAGGAGTAGTCATTACTGCCATAATATGAATTATTGTTTGGGACTTCACCGCGGATCTTGCTCTCCTCGGAGAAATAACTGGGTTTCTGTCCCCGTTCATTTATGAAATATGCTGCGAGGTCAAGATGTTTTTCCTCTCCTGTCAGTTCATAAAGTTTGATTAGTGCAATCTCGATTTCCTCGTGTCCGCAGTAACCGCGCTTCTGTCCGGGTTTAGTGCCGAAGACCTTTGCGATGTGGTCCACATATTTGAGCATGATATCGAGGAATTTCCGTTTGCCTGTCGCCCTGCAATAGGCGATTGCGCCTTCGAGAAGATGTCCCGCGCAGTAGAGTTCGTGCCTGTCACGCAGGTTTGTCCAGCGCTTGTCGGGTTCCACGTTTATGAAGTACGAGTTCAGGTATCCGTCGTCAAGCTGGGCCTCTGCCATGAGAGCGACCACCTGGTCGATTTTCCTCTCGAGTCCGGAGTCGGGGGTTTTAGCAAGCGAATACGCTGCCGCCTCAATCCATTTCGCCATGTCCGAATCCCAGAAGATATGAGGCCTGTTTTTCAGCCCCTCCTTCCATTTCCAGGCGTCGATGCGCCCTGTCTTCTTCGACCAGTCATATATTACCGGAATCGTGTTCTTCCTGTTGACTTCGATCCTGGGACTCCAGAAACCGTCCTTGATCTCAACCTTTTCAAACTCCACCGGAATGAACTTGCGCATAAGCATAGCTGTATCCTCTTTTTAAAAATTAGGCGGCCGAAGGCCGCAACTTTTGAACAATCGAATATCGAACATCCGAATGACGAATATCGAAGTTAAGATAATCTGAACGTACAGTGAAGTGGATTTTTGGTTTACGAGCGTGACAACGCTCCGTGGAGTGCGGGAACTTGTTACCGCCTTGTTCGCGAAATTTATTTCGCGAGATTACCTCCCC
>JBAZRS010000577.1:0-3799 GCA_041662825.1 Victivallales bacterium
GGAGGTGAAGCACGGGTCAAGCATGCCAAGGGAAAAAATCCGGTTTCAATTTCAATCGGCGCAGATTGGTCAATCAGAATCTTGCCGGGCAAAGAACTTTTCTGCTGATTTACTTCGGAACAATCTTTCCGAGGAGTTCTTCGAGATTCTTGTCTTCGGAGCCGACTTCTGTTTTATCGGTTTCAGCTGAAATTTTCGATGGCTGCTTGTAGCCCCAGTCGATAAGTTTCGCCATGAATATGTCGCGTTCCTTGCGATTCGGGAATCCGGTTACCGCCGCCGCCATTTTCCTGTCGCCGCGCTGGCAGGTGACGGTTATGCAGAAGCCGGATCTCTGGATGAATCCGGTTTTCATGCCGTTTACTCCGGGGCACGCCCCGAGAAGGTGGTTGTGGGTGTAAAGGGTGAAAGGCTTGCTCGTGTTTTCACGGATGGTGGCGGCCTTGGTCCTTGCGAATTCCGCAGCTTTCGGATTGTCGAGAAGCCTTTCGGCCAGCATGACGAGTCCTTCCGGGCTGCAGATGTTGTCTTCCTTTGCGGTGTCGCCAGGGAGACCGTGGGGATTGTAAAATTTCGCGCCCACAAGTTTCAGCTGTTTTGCGCGAACGTTCATTTTCTCGACGAATGCGCTCACATCGCCGTTTCCGAAATATTCGGCGACCAGATATGCCGCGTCGTTTGCGCTTGAAATCATGACAGCCTTGAGGAGGTCCTCCAGGGGAAAACTCTCCTTCGGATCAAGATATATCTGGCTTCCCCCTATTTTCGCGGCCGTGGGCGTGACTTGTATTTGTGTTTGGAGGTTTACATCCTTGCGGTTTGCCAGTTCCTCGAAAACAATGAACTCGGTCATCATTTTTGTCATTGAGGCGATGGCGACCGCCTTCTTGGGATTCTTGGCCCAGATCACCTGCCTCGTGTTCAGATCCACAAGGATGCCGGAAGTCGCTGTTTTGGATGCAGGCACGGCGGCAAGATCACCGTATGTCGCATTCTTGTATATGTAGGGTTTTAGCGTCTTTGTTTTCAGTCCGGGAGGAGGAGGGGAAGGCGGAGGAATCTTGTCCCTGTCAACGGCAACTGCAGGTTTCACTTCCTCTGTGCCGGTCTTTTTTTTCTGCGGAAATATGAAATGTCTCAGGAGTATTACATGAGCGCCGATGACAATTGCCACGATGGTAAACGTAATTATAAACTTCTTCATTTATTTGAATTTTTCTGTTTTAAATATTGATACCAAGAGCCCGAGTTTAAAGAAAAAGACACAACTAAAGTTTACCCGCCAGTGGCGGCGCCATAGGCGACCAGGGTTGTGAACTCCAACAAAACTCCCGAATTTCTAAAACCCAAGCTGAAGTTTACCTGCATGCCTTAGGCATGTAAACCTCTGGTGGCGTCTTCGGCAACCAGGGCCTGTGTTACTTAAAGTTGCGGCTTCCAGCCGCCTAACTTGAGGTAGAGGAATTTCAAAGTTTATGGATATACACCATTCAATTTTTGAACATCCCCTCCTGCGAATTGCGAAATTCGCACATGGAGTGCGGCAATTTATTGCCGCCTTTAACGACGGAATTTATTCCGTCCCATCTAAATGCCGCGAAATAAATTTCGCGAAACAAGGCGGTAACGAGTTACCGCACTCCATGGAGCGTTGTCACGCTCGTAAATAAAAAATCCATTCCACTATACGTTCAGATTATCTTCACTTCGTAATTCGATATTCGTCATTCGATTGTTCAAAAGTTGCGGCCCCAAGCCGCCTAATTCATGGCGGCCCTGTTGAGCGCTGAGAAAACAGCGCGGAGCGCGGCCTGTTCAATGTTTGAATGAATCCCCACCCCGTAGAAAATTTTTCCGTCCGATTCGCGTTTCACGGAGACATAGGCCACTGCGGTGGCGTCAGCGGTCTGCCCCATGGACTGTTCGGAGAAATCATTTATGATGAATCCTATCACGTCCTTCTGGGTCTTGAGGGCTTTGACTACTGCAGAAACAGGACCGTTTCCTTCGCCTGTCAGTTCGCGCCCGGTTCCGTTGATTGTCACGGAAATCTTTGCGCAGACCGTCTCCCCCTTGTTCAGTTCGGAAACAATATGGAAATCATCAAGGCTGTACGGACCTTTGACGTCGATAAAACTCTTTTTGAATATCTCGTTGAGTTCGTCGGAGGTGATCTCCTTCTTCTTCTTGTCGGCATAGGCCTGGACCGCATCCCCGATTTCCGGATGCATTTCCTTTGGCGGGCGGTATCCGAAATCCTGTTCGAGAATGAAAACTACGCCGCCCTTGCCGGACTGGCTGTTGATCCTGATGAGGCGCTCGTATTTCCTGCCGAGGTCCGCCGGATCTATGTGGAGATACGGCACTTTCCATCCGAGGCGGAAAAGCTCCTCGGCCTTCTTCCTGGAACTCGGGCTGAGCCCTTTCCTTATGGCGTCCTGATGTGAACCGGAGAATGCAGTGAAAACGAGTTCTCCGGCATACGGATGACGCTGGTGTACAGGCAGTCCCGATGCGCCTTCAACTGTTTTGACAACCGTGTTCATGTCTGAAAAATCGAGACCGGTTTTTATTCCCCGGGAATGTAAGTTGAGGGCGAGTGTAACAAGATCGACATTGCCGGTGCGTTCGCCATGGCCGAAAAGCGTACCCTCAACGCGGTCGGCTCCGGCAAGGAGGGACATTTCAGTGGCTGCGACGGCGCAACCCTGATCGTTGTGGGCGTGAACACTGATGGTCGTCTGATCCAGATATTTATATTTGCCCATGAAATATTCGATCATGTCCGCGTACTGGTATGGCGGCCTGCGCTCCACCGTTGCGGGAAGATTGAGAATGAAATTGTGTTTCTCGCACCCGCCCCAGGCTTCCTTCACGGCTTCGCAGATCTCAACTGCGAAATCAATGTCGGTATCTGTGAACTCCTCCGGGGAGAACTCGTAGGCGATGTTTTTGAGACCGGCTTTTTCAATCGCCTTCACAATCATCTTGGTGCCTTCGACCGACATCTTCTTCACATCTTCGCGCGTCTTGTCGAAAACGATGCCGCCGTGCAGGTCTGAAGTCGCCACATAGCAGTGGATGATCGCCTCTTTCACTCCGGCGAGCGATTCGACGGTCCTGTCGATAAGATGCTTCCTGGCCTGTGTGAGCACGGAAATCCTCACGCCTTTCGGGACTAGGTTTTCCTGGATGAGTTTTCTGGTGAAGTCAAAATCATCCTGGGATGCTGAAGGGAATCCGACCTCGATTTCCTTGAATCCGATATCGGCAAGCATCCTGAAATACTTATGCTTCTTCTCGGGCGTCATCGGAATGGGGAGAGCCTGGTTTCCGTCACGCAGGTCGACAGAACACCAGACAGGCGCTTTCTTAAGCTGCCTGTCGGGCCACTTCCGGTTTTTCACCGGAACGGGCTTGGGGTATTCATATTTTGGAATTTTATTCATAATGGCCTTTCAAATCCTCACCGTAAAAAAAACGGCTATAATATGTAATAATAAACAAAATTTGCAATTGATTAGGGAAAATCTTTTGATGGAGAGGAAGCGGGACATGGGAATTTCAAGGAGATGAACATCCAACATTGAACATCGAACATCGAACATCGAATTAAAACCGAATTCATTCGAAGTTGGAAGTTTCCGCCGCGGCGGATTGGAGCTTGGAATTTTATGAGTAATTAAAAGTTGCGGCCTCTCAGCCGCCTAATTCAAACGTATAGGAAATTGTATTTTAGTCTTGGATAAAATGTTTATTTTAGATTTAACGCTGAAGGCGTGCAGTAATATAGCCTATG
>JBAZRS010000578.1:0-3791 GCA_041662825.1 Victivallales bacterium
CATCCAGTTCCTGGCCCTTGCCTGTAAAGGTCCGGCAGTATTCATGCCTCCGGATACAATGATGCCACCCTTAAGATCACGGGCTATTTCCGGAGAGGGACAGAGAAGCCCCGGAACCCCGTCGATGAGGATCACCATGTTTTCAGCATTCTTAAAGACAATTTTCAACACGGAGTTTGATGGAGGATCATCCAGTTGCAATACACGGCGCTCCCCGCTTTTTGCACTTTTCGAAGGGAATCCAAGCGATTTACCCGATTCATCAAAAACCTCCAGCGCATCTCCAGCGCCGCCAATCCTCTCGATGGCAATTTGTTTGACCGACGACGGAAGATAAAGAAATGCCGGATTGGGAATGCTTTCATTCAGGGGCAAAGACATTTCCCCCCTGACCCCCCAGCACTTGCTCCCGGAAAACTTAATCTCATACTTGTCGAACTGCCTTCCACCCGATATGGAAATCCTCCATATCCCGGCCGTACCTTTGGGGACATCGACACTGTAAACCGATTCGGGTTCTTTCTGCTCTGTCATCTCAGTTACGGACACTGTTTTCCCGTCCGGACTGAAGATTCTCGCAAGGGCGATAGGCGCGTAAGGTTCCATCTTTGGGAATGAAGTCGCCCTTCTTATCTGTATTTTCCCGGGCCCCGGTTCTGCGAAACGCACAAGAATCCCGAATCCGCGCACTCCTCCGCCAAGAACATGAATGGCAGACTTGACCAAGCACCTATCGGATGAAATTCCATGGTCGGCCGATTTGTCTTGAGTCAGTGCGGGTTTCGCAGATTTGATTTCATCCGTGACCGATGCTCCGGCATCGCCTCTTGCACTGAGATTGGCATCAATTGCATTTCCAGCGACAGACATTTCAAAAGCCAGAATTATTCCTGCTTGAAGCATGATGGATCTGCCTGGCATTTTCCAAAGATTCATTTTATCCCCTGTTTTAAATGTAGCACAGGCATCTTACCTGTGGTCTTAATGCAATTTCCCTATTGGGCGTTTAGAGCCCACGGTCGCTTTGTTCCATTTGGATCTCCAGTCGCAGCAGTTGGAAACTCCACGCGGTCATAGGGATTGATGGGCTCCGCATGAGTGTCTATGTAGAGGATTAACGGTTTATTTGAGTGTCTGAGTCCGGCTCCTCCCGGACAGGGATAGGCCGAGCCAGAACCAATAAACGCGAAAACGTCTCTGCCCGTGTATCTGAAGTCATTGTATGCGATTGAGTCAATGCAGAAGAAAATTTTGCTGGGATTTGCAACCTGTTGGAGCTTCTTCCAATTATTGGCACTATAACTGGTTCCTGGCGCACCGGTACTTGTTCCGGTACCTGGATTGGCGCCGTAATCGGCCAGGTACAGCGATGTTCCACTCAACACTGCCGTGGATGCCGGGCAAGCCCAGATTCCAAGCGGTCTCTTCAAGCCTGTCGGCGGCCATCCCGGGATATTTCCAAGATATACCTCCTGAAAAACGCTTACCCAGCTCTGACTGCCGCTTCCCTTTGCAGGAAAGTAGGAATCATAGTCGTCGATATAGAAATGCAACACGCTGCCAATCTGTTTTAGGTTGTTAAGGCAGGCCGCCTTGTTAGCTGTATCCTTGGCGCTTCTCAAGGCCGGCAACAGCATAGCCGCCAAAATGGCGATGATGGCTATCACCACCAGCAACTCTATAAGTGTGAACTTGCTACTACTCCCCCTGAAAAGCCATCCACGGTATCCGCATGCCGTTCTTTTCATCTCCTAGTCCTCCTTCATGTTGTTTGAACCGATTGCACAACTCCAAGTTTCTCTGAATTCCGAAGCTGGCATTTTCTTGTTTTTAAAAAATCTTATTTCACTCGTGACTCGTCCTTATCAGGATCTCCTTCATGGCGCCGTCAGGAGCAAGAGGGACTTGCAGCCTCCTGACAGAATATCCTTTTGGGTTGCAAGGAGCAGCCTTTGAAAGAATTGCGCTCTCCGGGAATTTGATTTCGACCGGGCGCGCGCCTGACTTTTTAAGGATTATGCCGCCGGAACGCTCCTCCAGATCAATCCCCTTCCTTGTCAGGACGGGCAGATTGATGAAGGCGGCGGGAACAGTTCCCCCCTTCAGTGATATCTTCAACGACACGCTGTCATCTGAAAATTCATATCTCCAGATCAGTTCACCGCCCATAAAATCGGAACGCACTTCCCATGCCTTCCCCTTTTCAAGCCATTTGCCTGCCGCGCGTTCTTTACCGCTGAAAACAATTTTCCCGTCCGCACCTTTTGCAAAAACGCATGAAAAAGTGAGGTCGTTTTCCGAGTCCACCGCATTCTTCGCCGTCACGGGAGACATTGACATTATAAGAGGTCCCATCTCTCCGGATGATATCATCGTGGGACCGCCACCCATCATCCCGAGAAGCTTGCGGTTCTTGTCCGCTCCTGCGACATCATAGAAATCGAGAACGTAAAATCCCTTGCTCTTATTGGCGAGAAGACCGGGAAGCTCCCATGTCCCCTCTTTCGCCTTGGAAGGTATTACGGCTATTTTGGAAACAAGTGGAACATCTGCATATACTTTATGGAATATCGCTCCGCCCACCGGACAACTCGAGCCTTTTCCTTCTGCGAATTCCGCAAGGAGCCGTCTTGCCCATTCATCGGTGACGGTGTAATAGGCGAAGACATTTGCCGGCCATGTGCCTTTTGCCAGCATAGGCGTGAGCTTTGTCCTGGAAAGAGCCATGTCAAACTGGCGGTGGGCAAGATAGTCGCCGACAGGATTTGAAGCCGCCAGACTTGATTCCGGGCGTCTCGAATTGGGTGCGGTCGGGCACACACCGTCAAGTTCCGTCCAGAAGAAACTCTTGAAATTCAGATTGGCCTCGATCGATCTTTTCAGTTTTCCAACAAGCTCCGGTTTCGCCTCCTTCAACTCCTTATATAAATAATAGAATTTTACGATTGATGCCAAATTCATATTATCATAATTGCCGTCCGCCCCGAACTCCTCAAGATAGAATCCCGCGGGATGCTGTCCGAATTTTGAATTCGGCCCCCATGCGCAGTCAAGGTAGGCGTTTAACTGCCGTTCAAAATAGCCGAGGAAGCGCTGTTCTCCCGTAGATCTGAACGTTGCGAGATGCCCTGCAAGATTGTGCGTCCACTGGTTTGATTCATATCCCTGGTTGTCTGCAAGCTTGTCCCCGACAGCAATGACTGCGTCGCGCCATATTTCCCTACGGACAGGCTCTAGCAAATCCCTCATCAGTTCAAAATTCTCCGCCAGTGCCCCGTAGGCGAAAAATGAATGGATTATAGGATAATTTGCCGTGCTTTCCTTGCCGAGAAAGGGTTCCCGGGGCAGGTCATCACCCTGCAGCGATGATACTTTAGCGAAGGCTGAAAGCGTCACGCGGCGAACGAGCGCATCATTCTTGAAATAAGGATTTATCGGAGACTCGATCGCCGCCGGAACCGCCATCGATTCAGTGTCCCATGGACCGAGAAGGCAGTAGTGGAAAGCTTCCCATGACATCTGATCAGGGTTCTTCTTTGAAGGTGAACCGTAAAATGGATCGGAAGGATCCAGATTCTGGTTCTTGAACACCTCCGGAAGTTTGATGATATAGGGACATAGCTGCGCTTCTGACATCGGGTTGGCGATTTTATCCGGCGACCATGACGATAAGGCCGCCGCCTTCACTTCAAGATCCTTTTCAGAGCAAGAGAGCATCCAGTTCCTGGCCCTTGCCTGTAAAGGTCCGGCAGTATTCATGCCTCCGGATACAATGATGCCACCCTTAAGAT
>JBAZRS010000579.1:0-3782 GCA_041662825.1 Victivallales bacterium
CATCCGAATACATTCTGGCAAGATCCTCTCCGAAAAGCTTTGCCACACCGTACGCTTCAGCCGGCCTTGGAGGATCCAGATGCGTGACCATCTTGAAATTCTTAAGTATTTCCCTGGATTTCCTGCCGCGGATTAATCGGTGCACCTTGATTCTATTGCAATAAACTTGCGACACCCGTATAGAACTTGCGTATATGATACGCTTCACCCCGGCCTCTCTGCACGCCTCGAAAACATTATACAAACCGTCAATATTGCTTGAGAGCAGGGATTTCCAAGGCGTTATGGGACTCGCCAGAGCCGCCAGCTGAATCACCGTATCCATTCCTGTGACGGCTTGAAGCACTTTCTGGTAATCGGTCAGGTCAGTGAGCGTGACTCTTTCAGGAGGGATACTGTCCTTTTCCAAATAATTCCCGGAGCTGCGGGAACGCTCCAGTGTACGGTCCATTCCATAGAGATCATATTTTTCGGGATATCTTGAGAGCTGTTTCCAGGACAGACGTCCAATCAATCCGGCAATGCCGGTTATAAGTATTTTCTTTTGAGACATATGATAAAATATCTTCGACGCTTATGCTTAGTATAATTGCTTCGCAGTTGTAAGTTTAAAGTGTATGTAAAATCCGAAATTCGAAGCACGAAACCCGAAAGAAGCTCAAAACAATGAAAATCTTAATTCTCAAAATATTGTTTGAAACATTTTAAATTTCATTAATTTTCAATTTGTTTCGAATTTCGATATTCGAATTTCGAGCTTGGGTTGCCGGCAAAGCCCGCATTAGTACCTTTTCTGCCTGCTGTTAGCAAGAACACGCAGTCTGAGGGCGTTGAGTTTAATGAACCCCTCGGCGTCAGCCTGGTTGTATACGGCATCTTTTTCAAATGTCGCGATATTGGCATCGTAAAGGCTGTATTTCGAGCGGCGTCCGGCAACTGAGCAGAGCCCCTTGAAAAGCTTGACCCGCACTTCGCCGCTTACAAATTTCTGGCTCTCGGTTATGGCAACCTGGAGCATTTCCCTCTCGGGCGCATACCAGAAGCCGTTGTAGACCAGTTTGGAATAATACGGGATCCAGCTGTCGCGGAGGTGCATGACCTCCCTGTCCATCGTCAGACTCTCCATTGCGCGATGGGCGGCATGCAGGATTGTTCCTCCGGGAGTTTCATAAACTCCGCGTGATTTCATTCCGACATAACGGTTTTCAACAAGGTCGATCCTGCCGACACCGTGCCTTGCGCCAATCTTGTTCAACTCCTTCATGAGCTTGGCAGGTGAAAGTTTTTTCCCGTTGACCTTGACAGGTATTCCCTTTTCAAATTCAATCGTCGCATATTCAGGTGTGTCGGAGGTCTTGTCTATGGGGTTTGTCATTACGCCCATGTCTTTCGGCGGTTCCGACCACGGATCCTCGAGAATGCCTCCTTCGAAGCTAATATGGAGGAGGTTGCGGTCCATGCTGTAGGGCTTTGCAGCCGAAACGGTAATCGGTATCTTGTTTTTCTTTGCGTAGTTGATGAGGTCGGTGCGTGACTTGAATTTCCATGTCCTCCACGGGGCGATTATCTTGATGTCTGGCTGGAGTGCATATGCGGTAAGCTCAAACCTGACCTGGTCGTTCCCTTTTCCTGTTGCGCCATGGCAGATGTAGTCGGTGCCCTCCTTCTGTGCGATTTTCACAAGGTGCTTTGCGATGAGGGGCCTGGCAATCGAAGTTCCAAGAAGGTAGCTCCCCTCGTAAATCGCATTGGCCTGCATCATCGGAAAAATGAAATCCTTCGCGAACTCCTCGGTCAGATCCAGTATGTACGATTTGCTGGCTCCGGTTTTTATTGCTTTTTCATCAAGGCCGTCAAGCTCCTCCTCCTGTCCGACATCGGCGCAGAAAGTTATGATTTCGGCCTTGTAAGTCTCCTTTACCCATTTGACGATTACCGATGTGTCAAGTCCGCCAGAATATGCAACAACAACTTTCATGAGATTACTCCGTATGGTTAAATGTGGCACAGGCATCTTGCCTGCGGTCTTATTAAATAGAATTTTCCCGTGTAAAAGATTTTTGGGAATCCCGCTAAATTAAGATGATTCCCGTTTTTTTCAACCTCTACTCATTTTTTCCATCCGAGATTCGCCGAATCGACTTCCTTTACAAGTTTTACAATCAGAGGCTCAGTCAACATTGAAACCATAGAATCCCAGCATCGGGATGAATCGGACCATGTCATGGGGAACCGTCACGGGATCGGTTCCATAAGCTCCGTGGATGACAGCATCGCCGACAAGACTCCTGCCCAATTCAAGTATGACGGAATCGTTGAATTGATATGTGAGTTTGCTGACCGGAACCTTGCCTTTCTCATCCTCCACGGCGAAAGGAATCACGGCGGGATTGATTGTGTCGATCCGGCTTGTGACATTCGCAAAGGAGAGTTCTATCTCAGTTCCGTTCTTGCTGCGTTTGGCCTTTGAAGGTTCCGGTGCAAGATATGAGACGTCTTTTCCATATACTTCGGAAAGGACAGCCTGCGCCGCCCTGTCGGCCAGAAGCATATTTCCTGCGGGGGATATGTGAATCCCGTCTGAAAGGGGAAGATCAAGCGTAGGGACAACTGCGACCCCGTCAATCTTATGAGGCACCCGCCTCTGAGCTTCTCTCACAACAGACCAGCCTTTCTGCTCCTCATCAGGCTTAATCCCGTAAACCCTGCTGATCTGGACGGTGAGGACGAATAGCTTCTGATTCTTCAGGGCTCTCCTCCAGGATTTGACGGCGTCCATGAACCTTTGTCCGTAGGTGACGGATGCATTTGGTGCGGTGTCGCTGCAACCCTGATACCAGAGTACGCCTTTTGCAGCGCCCCCTGCGGACTCAACCACATTGAGCATTGTATCGTATAGAAGATGTTCGCCGGGTTCAGTTGGATTCCAGGATACAAGAGGTGATCCCCCGAGCGAAGTCTGAATCAGGCCAATTGGAATACCGGTTTCAGTTTTAACGATCCTGGCCCAGTGCAGCCACGGCGAGTGTCCGCTGTTCGCGCCTTCCCTGTTGACAGGATGCGCAGTATCGGTGGACTCGTTTAGCGGTTGTGTGGCAATCGCCCACTTCATGGCATTATTGTATACATGGATTCCCATTTCAGGCGGATCATAGCTCGGTCCGCGCCCGTAACCTGCCGAGTTGCTCTGCCCCGCAATAATCCACAAGTCCCCTACTCCGATGAAATGCCTCATGTCTCCGCGCTTGCTCCATTCACGCGCCTTCTGCGCCTTTTCCACGAGATGCGTTTCAAGCCTGTAAAGCCCGCCAGCGGGAACGTTCGAGAGAATTCCGCTCCACGTCCCGTCGGTATTTGTCTTCATCATTGTCCAGTCAAGTGCGGATGTGAGTGGAACCCCGCTTTCCTCCCTGACAATTCTCGCCTCTACGCAATCTACTTCATTGTCGGTCCCCCATCTGCCCGAGATTTCAATATCGGAAGTTCCCTTGTCATTCCTCTGGAATATCTGCCAGTCGGAAACTCCGGAATCAATCACAACCCCGCAAACCTTTTCTTTCATTATAAAGCACCTGTATGTTTTATTTTTCTTTAACTGTATCAGTGATGTCATAATATGCGGCAAAAACGTCCGGCACTGCCGAAGGCTCAAATCCCGCCGAACCGGAATTTGAACCTTGCTGAAGCCCGTTTATGGTGGCAGTCACTTTCTGGCAACAGTCCCCAATGGCAGCACAGTACGTCCGTAAACTTCATTGAGCTCTTGTGCAATGGCCGCATAA
>JBAZRS010000580.1:0-3758 GCA_041662825.1 Victivallales bacterium
GGCGAAGGCCTTTCAGCGCTGATTCCTCGTGCCCTTCAATGTCGAGTTTAATGTAATTCGGTTCAAATCCGTATGAGACAGAATCAATTGAGACGGCCGGGACGGATACGGAACCTGCAGCTGAGAAGCTTGCGGCCTCGGTGCCGTCCGCTGTGAAATTTAACGTCTGGCACACGTCTCCGACAGCCGCAGGGATAAGCTGAATTTCCCGTGCGAACGGCCCGTTTCGGGAAACCCGCTCCGCCAGTTTGCGGAAGTTTCGCATGTCCGGTTCGAAGCAGACGACCTTGTTAAGAACCTTGTTCCTCCTGCGCAATGATTCAAGCGTATCTCCGTCATAAGCGCCGATGTCCATGAAATTGTAAGGTGCGGGAAGAAGCGGCACGTCTTCCGGATCATATTGTGCGTCTCCCCAGTCCGGCTCTGGAAGTATCGTGAATACCTCCCCCATGCGGTGCAGCATCTGTGTAATGTATATTTCACGGCTGCGCGGGTCCGCCCATATGTCGCAGGCATCTTTAATCTCGGTGCTGTGGCTGAGATGGAATTCAGGTCTTGCCAGCCAGAATATCGATTCCGGCAGCCCCGTGTGATGTTTCTGGAAAAAAGTTTCAAAATCAATCACCGAAAGATAGCCGAGTTCATTAAGGT
This sequence comes from Victivallales bacterium, assembly GCA_041662825.1. Lineage (GTDB taxonomy): Bacteria > Verrucomicrobiota > Lentisphaeria > Victivallales > GWF2-50-93 > GWF2-50-93. The sequence continues at coordinate 652 of JBAZRS010000580.1, forward strand.
GTTCGGCTATCGCTGGAGTGTAGGCGTCTTTATCCCGATTGAAGACCCCTATGATCACAGGGGATTTCCTGTCGGTCAGCGGTGTATCCGGCAGATAAACCGGGATTCCCTCGAGATCCTGTCCGGCGCGGGCACTGCGGTCAATGAAGGCGGCCGGCGTTATTCCCTGGACTTTAAGCGCCTGATGAATCTTTCTGCCGGTATTGCCGATGCCGTATATGATCGGGGCGGCATTCAGCTTTGACTGCGCGGTTCGCGGAGAGTCAAGCATTCCCATCAATCTGTGAATCATGTCAGCGATGGTAGACGTTCCTTGACATTTCCTCATCTGAAAGGAATGGATACATGTCCTCTAGTGATTTTGAAACAATCCTTCCGTCCGGCAGCCGCTGTGATGAAAGCTTCGGGGCGAATTCATAGCCCGGTGTCAGCACGACTTCACAGAAAAACATTGATTCCGAGGCGAGGACTTTGGCGATCCGCCTGTCCAGTCCTTCATGGGATTCAATCCTGAGGAAAGGCCAGCCGAAGGCGTTTGCCACCTTCTCCCAGCACGGGAAAGTCACTCCGGAGGCATTGTCGCAGCCGGTATGGTGGCCGGGGAAAAACGCATCATGGGTCTGGCGGATCGAACTGTATTCGTTGTTGCTGAACAGGAAGAGCTTGACCGGCAGCTTATTGTGGAAAATGGTCTGCAGCTCCTGCATGTTCATCATCAGGCTTCCGTCTCCTTCCAGACAAAACACCGGACGTGCATTATCGACGGCCGCAGCGGCGCCCAGGGCCGCCGGAAGCCCGAATCCCATTGCCGCGCATCCCGAATTGACAAACATCCGTTGTCCATCCCTCACGGTTCCCGCCTGGAAAAGGGTGATGCTTGGAGTTGCATTGGTGCAGGCTACGACCGCATTATCGGGGAGCATGCGAGTCAGGACTTCGGTAAAATAGTATGGCTGAACCCCCTTGGAGACAGACTGATATTCGGGTAAAACCACAGGATAGCGCAGCTTTCGCTCCCGATTCCAATTCAACCATTTCGAACAGTCCGGCAATTTAGACGCCGAAGCCTGCGCCAGCATTGATTCCATGAAATCACAGGCGTCGGCTTCAATCACGAGATCCGCCCTGATGCTTTTTTTACGCAGTTCCGCCGGATCGATGTCGACAACAATCAGGGATTCCGCCTTTTTGGCGAAATTCTCCCAGTTGTAGCTTACCTGCCTGATATTGTTCCTGGTGCCTATGCACAATACAAAATCGGCATTTTGCAATGCAATGTTGCCCGGGCGGTCGCCGATTGTCCCGACCCTGCCAATTGAAAGCGGGTGTCCGGTCGCGAGCAGATCAAATCCGTTAAGTGTCGACAAGACCGGACACTGGATTTTATCGATCAGCCTGTGAAAGGTCCCGATGCCTCCGCTCAAGCGGACGCCGTGTCCGGCCACAATTACCGGGGCTTTGGCGCGATACAGAAGCTCAAGGGTCTTCTCTGCGGACTCGTCGAGCGCGTCCGTTGCAGACCAAGGCACAGGCTGATAGCCTTCCAGCGAATCCGGGTCTATATCCGCGCCCTGCACATTGAGAGGGATGTCCAGCCATACCGGGCCGCGACGTCCGGAGAGGGCCAGGTGGATCGCCTTTTCAAGCTCATAGCGGACAGCGGAGGGATCGCTTATGATTTTTGCATATTTTGTTACGGGTCTGACAATGTCGGTGATATTGATTTCCTGATCGCCCAGCTGTCGCAAGTGCAATTCCGGGCAGGAGGCGACGGTCGTTTCAAATTTGACCTGCCCCGAGATGTAGAGCACCGGCAATGAATCCAGCCACTGTCCTATGACTCCGGTCAGCGAATTCGTCCCCCCGGGGCCGGTAGTTACACTGACGACGGCGAGGCGGTTGGTAACACGGGCGTAGCCTTCCGCTGCAATCGCACTGCCCTGTTCATGGTGATTGCAGATGTATCTGATTCTTTTCTGATTGCCCAGGGCGTTGTTCAAAAACATCGCGCCGCCGCCGGAAACCATAAATACGCATTTCACGCCGATGTCGGCCAGTCTCTCAAAAATATAATCAGCCACAAGCATTGCATTTCCCCTTTTAAAACACCGACGAATCCTTGTCGTGATATTTGATGAGTTGCCGGATCAGCATCGTTTTCAGCCTGGTCTGTTCGTATCCGGGATTGTAATGGAACTTCCGGAGGAAATGCTCCGTGGAAATATTCCCGTCATGCCATTTTCCCCCAAGACCGAGCAGCGTGGTGTCGGTGTAATGGCACCCGTAGTGCAACGCCACATCCAACAGTATCTCCGCCGCACCGTTCTTGTCGTGCAGGTGGATTCCCGCCTCAATCTTCTCCGCCTTGCAGATGTCGATGGCGTCCCGGACGTACTGCTCCGTGAAAATGCTTTCCGTGTCTGCGAAATAAATCACAGGGATTCCCATCTTGACTCCGAACTTGGCGAACTCCCTGTTGAGCTCCGGCGTATTGCGCCCAGCGCTCGTGAAGTTGATGAAGATCTCATAGCCGAGATTTTTAATCTCCTCGACGTGCTTTCCCAGGACATTGAGGTCCGTCTCCGAAGAACGAGTCAATATCCTGACTGCGTCAATCACGCTTTCCGAGCGTTTTTTCAAGGGGGACAGGGGGCGCTGAATGTCGCGCATTGCAGAAAGCCTGACTGTGTTTTTCGTCGCTTTGAATACATCGTTGATCTGGTCATTGCATTCGCTGCAGTAGCGAAACAATCCCCGCCCCGGGTCGGCCTTGGGATTGTGAAAAAAGCCGAGATCCAGGTAGTCGATTCCGGCCGCCTGGGCGAATTTATAGTAATCCCTGCAGAAATCAATGTCGAAAAACCATCCGGTCTGATAGCCTACCTCCCTGAATGTACAGTCAAAAATATGCACATTTCCAAGCATAGTGTCATTTTCCTTTCATTGTTTTAGCCTGATTAATTCATGCGAAACTGAAAAGAATTGGAGTTTTTCCAAGCTTCGCCCCGTCACTTATGCATGCAAATGTGACATTTAGGACTAAAAATTAATTTATATTGCTATCCATGCTATTTACAGGCGAATCCTGTTTAATCTTCTGAATATTC
>JBAZRS010000581.1:0-3750 GCA_041662825.1 Victivallales bacterium
TGTTGCCCCGATAATATTCCAGCAGTGGCTCCATAGTGCCTCCGAATGCACATGGGGAACCTGTTGTCTGTTTGATTTTAGATTCCAGCAATGGCCAGAAATACTCCATCCATTTTTCGGCAACAGCCCTTATTGGAATTTTAACTTTTCCTCCTGGTTGCCATTGTGCAAGATTATAATTTGTGATAGCTATTTCAGCTAAAGCCCGGAACAAAGCCAACTTATAAGTCGCTGTTTTCTTGTCTCTGTTCAATATTGATTCAATAGTGTCTATCGGGCGGCTTTCACCGGAGTTTCTCAAGGAGAATAAAAGTGTCGCCCATTTGCGGTGTTCTCTCCCGAGACCATCCTTGCTGTCCCAGCGGCTAATGAGGCAGAAACCTATCCGTTCAAATATGAGCTGAATATTTTCGGGTGTGATTCCGTTGAAGAGGCGTCCATACGTGTCTCTTTTTGTGTTTGAGTCAATAGTTTCATCATACAGGGGAACTGAGAGTAATAATCTTCCGTTGTCCCTGAGGATTCTCCTGATTGCGAAACTCGCATCGAAAAGCTGTTCCTTCGGAAGGTGCATCAGGACAGCGGAACACAGAACTCCGTCGTAGCTTTTATCTGTTATTTCTTTGAGTTCCGGCAGGGAATCTTTTTTAACAACAGAGCCATATCCTGTTTTATGTCTGTTGCAATATTCAACAAATTCCTCACATGGATCTACGGCATCGGCGGCATATCCCATTTCGTGCAGGATTTTCAGATCGCGTCCGGAGCCGCAGCCGATATCCAGGACTTTGCCTTTCTTCTCGAATGCCTGCTGGAAGTAGTCGGATATTCCGCCATTGGCATTGTCATACCTGTCGGCAAGATCATTTGCATTGCTGTCGTAATATTTCAGAGTCTGAAGATCCATTGTTCCATCTCATCCAAATTTACAGCTGACAAATTAAACACGAGGGCTGTTCTTCCTTTTAAACTTACCATCTGTCAATCAGATTTGATAATTTTTCAGGCAAATAATGAATATTTGCCTGGAAAACTATTGCCGACAGTGAGGAAAATAATGCCGACGCACTTCCCAGATGACGCAAATCCAAGCTTGATATAACTCATAACAGTGATAAATTTGAGTTATAATTTAAAGGGGTATCGCTCATGGTTTGGAATTGGCAAAGAAAGGACTGGCCTGATTTCCGATACAGGATAGAGACGCTTGCCGAGTTTGAAGGTCGCTTTCTCCTTCAGTCCGGAGAATTGTATGGGGCGGTCAAACACCTAACGCAGGACGACAGGCAGACACTTACTATTGATATGATCAGTGATGAAGCAGAGAAAACCGCTGAGATTGAAGGAGAATACCTGAACCGGAACAGCCTGCAGTCATCCATTAAAAGACAATTCGGACTGCAAACTGACCACCGCCAAGTCTCCGCAGCCGAGCAGGGTCATGCTGAAATGATGGTGAACCTCTACGAAACCTACAGTGCCCAATTGACTCATGAAACATTGTTTAGCTGGCATGCCTCCCTGACCAATGGAAGGCGAGACCTTGTCAAAACGGGGGGCTATCGAGTACACAGTGAACCCATGCAGGTGGTTTCAGGTCCCGTACATGAGCCAGTAATCCATTTTGAAGCGCCTCCGTCGAACCGAGTGAAAAGTGAAATGGATTTTTTTATCACTTGGTTCAACGACACTGCTCCGAACGGCAAAAATCCGCTTCCGGCTCTGGCCCGGGCGGGAATCGCCCATCTTTATTTTGTCAGCATCCACCCGTTTGAAGACGGCAATGGACGGATTGGCCGTGCAATTGCGGAGAAGTCCATGGCGCAGAGTCTGGGACATCCGACACTGATTGCCTTGTCGTTTACGATAGAACGCAGAAGGAAGGCTTATTATTCCGCCCTGGAGAAAGCCAACCGGGACAACGAGGTTAGCGACTGGCTGGTGTATTTTTCGGAAACGGTACTGGAAGCGGAAGCCTGTACGGTCAATCGGATAGATTTCCTGATTGCAAAAGCTAAATTTTATGACCGGTTTCGCGGAGCATTCAATGAGCGGCAGGAGAAGGCCATCATACGTCTTTTTCAGGAGGGCCCCGGTGGATTTGTCGGCGGGCTCAGTGCGGAAAAATATATCCGAATCACGAAGACGTCTCGCGCTACTGCGACCCGAGATCTCGCGGAACTGGTGGAAAACGGAGCCTTGGAGAAAACCGGACAGCTGAAGGGAACAAGATATCAGCTTAACTTAAAATGCTCAGAAAAATCATTATTTGCCTGAGCTGATTATAAAATGCAGGAAAATGTTGCTATGGCAATGTCTTCCGTTGGAGTTCAAACTTCAGTTTGTCTTAGTATTTAACAAGTTACGCAAGCTAAAGCTTGCCACGTGAGTCACGTTCCACGTGTCAACGTGGTCACGTGATACTCCAACTTAAGAAATCAGCTCACCTGAGGCAATTTTAAATTGCCTCGCCTGAAAAACTGTGATTTAAGCCCCGGAATTAATCTACTGTTTTGCCGCCTCGCTCATTCTCTTCCTTGCGGATTCGGAGCGGGTGAGTTCGAAGCGGTCGAGGCATTTCTCCTGGACTTTCTCCATGTAGAGGAATATGCCGGGGGTGACGTAGAGAGTGATGAGCTGGGCGAAGATCAGTCCGCCGACTATGATGAGGCCGAGAGGCCTTCTGGAAGACGCGTCCGCGCCGATGCCGATTGCGAGCGGTACAGCGCCCATGATGGCGGCGAGTCCCGTCATGAGGATCGGGCGGAACCTGATCAGGCAGGCGGAATGTATGGCTTCAAAACTTTCCTTGCCCTCCTCGGTCATGATCTTGTTTGCGAAGTCCACAATCATGATTCCGTTTTTGGCTACGATTCCGAGGAGCATGAACATTCCGATGTAGGCGTAGAGTGAGAGTTCGGAATTGAAGAGGAGCAGGGTACCGAGTCCGCCGAATGCGGCGACGGGCAGGGTGGTGAGGACGGTGAAGGGGTGTATATAGCTTTCATAGAGGATCCCGAGGATCACGTACATCAGGAAGATCGCAATAACGATCAGTATCTTCATGGATGCCATGGTCTCCTGGAACTGCTGGGCCTCCCCTTCGAAATTGCCGCTAATAGTATATGGAAGGACGTCTGCGGCAATCTTGTTGAGATCCGCCGTGGCCGTGCTGATTGGGATGTCCGGAAGCAGGTTGAAGGAGATTGATGCGGAAATCATCTGCTGGGAATGCGGCACCGCCTGCGGGCCGACCGTCTCCTTCACCTCGATCATCGACTGGAGCGGAACCATCCCCCCGGTCAGCTGCGACCTGACGTAGACATTTGAAAGGTCGACAGGTTTCCTCCGGTAATCGTTTGTCAGCTCTGTCATGACCCAGTACTGGTTGAGCTCGGTGGTGTACTGTGTGACCTTCCCCTGTGCGAACGCCAGGGAAAGCGCAGTCTCTATGTCGGAGGCTGTCACCCCGTAGGTTGAAGCCCGGTCGCGGAGTATCTTCACATTCAACTGCGGCATGTTGAGTTTCACAGAATTCTGTATGTCTACGAAACCCGGTTTTTCGCGCATCCTCTTTTCGAATTCAAGGGCCTTCCTGTAAACCAGGTCGCTGTCCATACCGGTCATGGTGTAGCAGTAGCGGGCGCCGCTTGCGGTGCTTTCGCCCCCAGTGCTTATCTTGAGCGAGGGTATCGGCTGGAGGAAGAACTGTCCGAGCGGGAACGGGTTCTCCTTCATGAGTTTGACCCT
>JBAZRS010000582.1:0-3735 GCA_041662825.1 Victivallales bacterium
TTAGAACGTATGATTCTGGCACCCCTTCAGGGTGCGATTCGTTTTTCCCCTTGATCCGGGGGTATCGCAAGGCTCAACCCCCGGCTACTATCTCTCATCCCTCTGGGATGAAGATGGAGAAACTCGGGAATTCATGTGTGGAGGTTGTAAAAAATGCGTATAGTAGATAGGGTTTCAACCATAGGAACTATAATTATGATGATTGCGTCCTGAAAGGACGGAGTATATCCATGTTTTGGGTTTTGCCCTTCAAAAACAACTCCGTCTCTTCAAGACGGGTGGAGGCGGGGGGATGATCTACCTGTGGTTGAAACCACAGGCTGTATTACCTTATCCCTCCGGGATAGGGAGGGAGTTAATCTATGAATAATGGAAATGACAGAATTAAATATCAAGGAAAATCCTGTTATCCTGTCAAAAAATAATAAAGTTCCGGCGGAGCCGGTTAATTCAAAAGGAAACCATATGTCAAAGCCACAGGAATGCATTGTTTTACGATTCAACCATTTTGACCCTACATGGCGGCGATGCTGGGACCGCAGATTCGCCGATGCGGGCCGCATTTTCGCATCGTACCGCGACATCGAGGAGCGCTGGATCACTGATGCGATCGCCACGTGCGCCGACGGAACGGGATGTTTCATGGTGGAATGCTCATGGGTGCTCAGGCACTATCTTGAACGGCATCCCGAACAAATTGACACGCTGCGGAAACTCACGCAGGAAGGCCGTTTCGAACTTCTCGGTTCAGGCGAAAACATTGTCGACGCCAACATGATCCACGGTGAACTCCTGGCGCGCAATCTTGTGCTGGGCACGCTCTGGGCGGAGGACACTCTCGGTGTCAGGCCGGGCACCGGCTGGCACAGCGACGGTTTCGGCTCGTGCGCCCAGATGCCGCAGATATTCCGTCAGTGCGGATACGAGTGGCTGCCCGCCATCAGCTACAATATTCCTGACGCGCCCTACTGGCGCGGCCTTGACGGCTCGACGATTTTCTTCTCGAGCGACGCACCGCATGCGCTTCCACCTGGGGCAAAGCGCAGGCTTGTGCACAGGCAGGCGTTCGCCGGCTGCAACTACGTTAAATTCCCGCCGTGTCCGGAATGTCTGGGAAAAGGCTGCGGGGAGTGCCGAGGGGAAGGTTTCACAATCACCGAACGGGCTGAATTCACAGCGCCGCCAAAGGAACGGCTTCCCGGCGAAACCGGTGTACTCGTGCTGTGGGGCGAAGAGATCATGCCCGGCCTCAATGTTTCGAAAGATATTGCAAAGTTCAATTCATCCCATCCCGAATTCGCCGTACGCCAGGGCACTTATTGCGATATTCGCAAACACCTCTCCGATTACCTGGGCCGTGTGGACGATCCGCCATCAGACCAGATTAGTTCCAAGGTTGAGAACAATCCCGGGCAGTCAGGATGCTACGTGTCGCGCATCAAAATCAAACAGCAGCACCGCGTACTGGAACATTCCCTGCTGATGGCGGAATGCTGGGATACGCTTTTCAATGGCGGTGCAAGTTCTGAAAGCCTGCGCGGTGCCTGGAAGAAGATGACGTTCTCCGCGTTCCATGACGCCATAACTTCCTCCCACTGCGATCCGGCATACACGGAGCTTTGCGACCTGCACGGCGAATTGGGCGTCCTGGTTTCGGAAATCACCGCCGCCGCCTGCGGGAAAAAACTTTCAGGCCAGTCTTCCTCTGTCACCGTCTTCAACCACACACAGCAGAGCGCTTCCGCCCCTGTGAAGATAGTCCTGCCCGTAAACTGGAAAGGCGCGTCCGTCAGCGTCGGCGGAAAACCAGTACCCGTCCATGACGTCTCCAATAATGGCGGAGCGACGGAAATTTCATTTCTCGCCTCAGATGTGCCGGCACTCGGTGCATGCACCTTCAATGTTAAAGAGGCCGCTCCAATGACAGCCGAGAAGCTGGTTGTCCGCGAAGTTTCTTGCGGCCAGTTCACCGTCAGCGCCGGGGAGCACGGATTGACGGGAATCCGTTCCGACAGCTTCGGAGAAGTGGTTGATACGCGGAATTTCCACTTCGGCGAACTGGTGCTGGAAAGCGATGTCGGCGATCCCTGGGCGACGCGTTCGCTAGACCGCACCCGGACAAGGCTGTCACCGCATACCAAGCTGGTGGACATTGTGCGCAATCCGCATCAGCTTACAATACGTTACTCCGGGAAACATCCGTCCTGCGACGACCCGCACCGCACAGACGATCCGAATGTGACATATCTCACCTGGGAGCAGGCGTTCCATCTCCGCTCCGGCGTTCCATGGCTGGAGATCGAGACGCGTGTCAAATGGTACACGCAGAGCCGCCGGCTCCGGCTGGCATTTCCCTCGACAACCGCATTGAATCGCGGTGTTTATGAAGTGCCGTATGGCGTGATGGAACGCGACCGTTATGAAGGTAAAAGCATCAACGGCGGCAACGCAGGCGGAGACTGGCCCGCAATTCACTGGGCCGGAATTCAGACCCCGGACTGCACGTTTGCAATATTCAACCAGGGCACTCCGAGCTACCGCATAGAGGACGGTGTCGTGATGGTCAGCGTTTTGCGAAGTCCGCAGATCCCGTACGGACTTTTCGAGCCGCAGTTCTATGTGGCATACAATTACGACGGCATGCGTGATCACGGCGACCATGTTTTCCGCCATGCGCTTTACCTGGGCGCCGGCGACTGGAGGGAAAATGACACGGTCAGGGAGGCGGTACTTTTCAACAGCGGGCTGACTGCATGTCCTGGTTCTCTTGCCGGGCCGTTGCCTGACTGGTGTCTTGACTCAAAGCATATCCGTATGACGGCGGTTAAGAAAGCTGAGCGCGGGGACGGCATTGTGATGCGGTTTGCCGAGTCGGCTGGAAAAAAGGATGTATTGCGCCTGACTCCGCCGGCTGGTTTCAGCAGGGCGGAAATCTGCAATCTCCTGGAAGAACCGCTGGAATCGATTCGTGCCGAGAACGGCACATTCTCAATCCCGCTTGCGCCATGGAAGATAATTACAGTGAAATTGCGGTAAATACTGAAAACTTTGGCGAAAAAGACTATTTTCACCACGGAGTGCCTGGAGCAGCGCAACCAAAATCATGAAACCACGAAACACACTAATCACACGAAAAACTCGCAATTGTTAACTTTTTGCTGTGCAAAAACTTAACAATTGATTTTATGATAAACGTCCAGAAAACAAGAATATGACAGATAGTAGCACGAAGTTCACGAAGGATAATACTTGTTCAAGTAACTCGGGTCTATGTGACCCGAAGTTCGCGGGTCACATAGACCCGCGCTACTCTCAAAACTGGCCTTGATTTAGCGGTATTCAGGTCGGTCTGAGCACATAATATTGCAGAAAGGGATTCCGGCATTGAAATGAAGCGGATGTAACAATGAAATCATATCGAGTTGCATTCTGCCGGATATTAATTCAGGAAAGACAAAGAACAGCCCTTGCGGGCTTAACTACGAACAAGTAATTCGTTGGTAGTCAATGCCGCAAGGCATGTTTTTGCATTTGTTTGCAACTTGGTATCGATCCTATCCCGGATAATCGCACTGTGCATGTTCATTCTACCCGATAGTTGTGTGCGTCGCTGTATTCCACTTTCTCCCATAGCATCTCTTGACATGCATGCTTTATAATATATTCTATTGATAATAAAGTAATAATACGGAGGTTTTCAGGTGAATGTTAAATCCATGCGTCGTTCGATTTTTG
>JBAZRS010000583.1:0-3730 GCA_041662825.1 Victivallales bacterium
CGCGAACTCCCTGAATGTCCTGCCGACCACCCCGCTCATGAAAACCAGCGGAATGAATACGGTGATGAGGGCGAAGGTCATGGAGAAGACGGTATACGTTATTTCCTCCGCGCTTTTTATGGCGGCCTCAAACGGCGGTTTACCCTCCTCCACGATACGTACGGTGTTTTCCAGGTCGACAATCGCATCATCGACGACGAATCCCATCGCCAGGGTCAGGGCCATCAGCGAAAGGTTGTCAAGACTGAACCCCAGCAGGTACATGACGCCGAAAGTGCAGACCACCGAAAGCGGAAGAGCTATTCCGGGTATTGTCGTTTCTGAAATCCGGCCCAGGAAGAGGAAAATGACCCCGACGACAAGAATGAAGGTGAGCAGCAGTGTGAATTTCACGTCGTTGAGGGATTCGTTGATAGTTTCCGACCTGTCGTAAAGGATGTGCACTTTGACGCTTCCGGGAAGTTGCGGACTTACCTCGTCGAGGAATTCCCTTATCTCCTGGGAAAGTCTGATAGTATTTGAACCTGCGGCCCTCATCACCTTGATTATGACCGAACCGTGCTTCGTGGTGTCAAATTCACCTCTTTTGTAATAACTGCTGAAGAACACGTCGTCCTGGATTGAATCTATCGCGTTGCCCACGTCCTTGATCTTTACCGGTCCGCCGTTCACATATTTTATTATCAGCTCGTTATAGTCCTTGGCGAAGAAAAGCTGACCTTCGGGCTGTATCGAGAACGTATGGAACTTGCCGTTAAGGCTTCCTCCCGGTTTTGTGACCGTGCCGGTGGTCAACACTGCGGCGACATCGTCATATCCCAGGTTGAATTTTGCGAGTTTGAAGGGGTCTATCTGGACGCGCACCGCAGTCTGGGCCCCGTAAAGGTCGACTTCGGCAATGCCCTCTATCATGCTCAGGTGTTCGCCGATCTGCTTGTTCGCTATGTCATACAGTTCGCCGCCGGTGAGCACGTCCGAGTGTACGTTGATGTAGAAAATGGGCTTGTCTGAAGGGTTCGTCTTGCTGTAAGTCGGCGGATTCGGAAGATCCTTCGGAAGGTTCGGGGTGGACCTGGTTATCGCCGCCTGCACGTCGGGGGCCGCAAGATCGACGTTCCTGTCGAGGTTGAATGTCAGCATTATCTGAGTGGTGCCCTCGGTGTTGTTGGAGATGATTTTCTGCAGGCCGGGGATCTGCATGCACTGGTTTTCCAGGGGAGAGGCGACCGTGGACGCCATTGTGTACGGATCGGCTCCGGGATAGTTCACGTTTATAGTTATGACAGGGCAGTCGACCGTCGGCAGATCGCTTGTCGGCATGCTTTTGTAGGCCGCAATGCCGAAAATGAAAAGCGTGACGACAACGAGGACCGTCATCACAGGCTTGCGGATGAAAATTTCAGAGATGCTCATTTAACATTTCCAATTGCCGATTTCCAATTGCCATGCGGGTGAAAGGATTGTTGGATTATTGGATTGTTGCAGTAACAGTACATGAAATTCCAATTTCCACATTTCAAACAAGAAAATTCAATCCATGCATTTTCCCAAGTTTCAATCCTATATTTGAAATTATGCTTTTTGAATATTGTTTGGAACTTCTAATTTTAATCATCAATCCAGAAATCCATTAATCCTGTTTCATTTCTTCTGTGCCGCTCCGTCCGCGGGCAGTTCCCTTACTGCGACACCTGGAGAAAGGGACATCTGCCCGGTGATGACGATTTTATCGCCTTCCCTTATGTCGCAGTCATGGACGACGACCAGTCCCTCATTCCTTGTCCCGACGCTGAGTTTCACCAGTTCGGCTTTTCCGTCCTTAATGCGGAACGCGTAATATCCGTTCATGCCGAGCTGGACCGCATTTTCGGGAAGCACTGTCGCCTCCTTCTCCGTACCCAGTATCAGCCGTACGAGGACAAACTGTCCGGGCCAGAATTTCCGGTCCTTGTTTTCTGCCGTGGCCCTGAGCAGTGCGGTCCCAGTTTTGGTGTCAACCGTGTTCTCGAGGAGGCTGAGCTCCCCGACCCGGATAGATTTGCCGTCCATGGTTTTCATTTCAATCTTGAGCTTGTCAGAAGCCATTGCAGACCTCACCCTGTCCAGTTCAGCCTCTGAAATGGTGAAATCGACATATATCGGATCAATTGATCTTATGTTCACCAGGGTGGGGCCGTTGTTTGCCAGAACAACATTGCCCGGATCCAGGAGCTGTTTGCTGGTTATCCCGTCCACCGGGGAGACGATGTCGCAGTATCCGAGATTGATTCTTGTGGTTTCAATGTTGGCCTTGTCAAGGTTTATCTTCGCCTTATCGAGTGCGACATTTGTAACGTATTGCTCAAACGCCTGTTCCGATATGACCTTTTCCTTTACCAGCGGCCTGTTGCGTTCCAGATTGTCCTGGTCCAGTTTGAGCTGGGCCTGATCCTTTTCAAGTTGCGCAAGGGCCTTGTCGAGATCAGCCTGGTACGGGGCCTTGTCGATGGTGAAAAGCTTGTCGCCTTTTTTCACATGCTGGCCTTCCGTGAAAAGTGACTCCATGACTTTTCCGGTGACCTGGGAGACGATGTTCACATTGTATACCACGTTGATATAGCCGAACGAGTCGATGAAGAAAGGGACGTCTTTTTTTGCGGCAAGACCGGTCTGGACCGGGCGCGGGGGGATTTCCTTTTTCACTTCATGCCTGCCGCACCCGGAAAGCAAGAGGGCTGAAAATGCGGCGGCAACACAGAAAAAGAGGCAATTCATTTTCATCTTTGGACGCCTTTCCCGAAAAAATTGGAAATAAAAAGAATTTGAACTTAAAAATTATACTCGGAAAGTCAAAATTCCAGAAGGGAAACTCTGATATGGAAAATCGGTTTCTTCGGGAGACATGTTCCCCTTTTGAAAGAGAGCGCTATCTATACTATATTAATTTAAACTTTAAAACAAGGATTCAGCATACGATGAAAAAATTATCAGGGATTCTCTCGGTTTCGGTGGCGGCTCTGCTTATTGCCGGATGCCAAGGCGGCAAAGTCGACAAGGCCCAGCAGGCCGACCCGGAAAAGGCCGCTTTGACATCATCCAGGGAGCTTGTCCTAATGAACGAGAACAACACCATAAAAGAATGCAGGGCGTTTGTCAAGGCGCAGCGGCAGTTCTCGTATATGGAGCGCATCGACGACAGCGTTGCCGCATATGAGCCCAAGACCGCAGGCGGCAAGGGCAAGAAGAAAGATCTGTACTGGGTGTCTGCGGATGGCAAGCAAAGCCCCGTCAGTTCCCTGCTTGCCGCAGCGGCGGCTGAGCAAACCTCAAAAAGCATGGCAACCGCATACAACGGGTATATGATCAAGGTCCTCACGGCCCAGGGCGAAACCGCACCAGGCGATAAAAGCAGTACAGAAGGGGGAAGCATGACCAGGGGGTACGCCCTTCTCGCATATCCGGCAAAATACGGGGAAAGCGGAGTCCTGACTTTTGTCGTAAGCCATATGGGAACCATATACGAGAAAAACCTCGGCGGAAAAACTCCCGAGATAGCCCCGAAAACTAACGAATACAACATCGACGACACATGGACTCCGGTTTCAGAGAATTGAGCCGTAGCAGGGGGAAGTTTGAAATATCAACCCGCTTTTCGGACGCTGTAGGGAACCTCTAAAAATTGGCATATGGCGCGAGACAGGAGATTATGGAGAGCCGACATCCCCCTTCGCCCAAGAGCTTCGGGGGACAG
>JBAZRS010000584.1:0-3727 GCA_041662825.1 Victivallales bacterium
GGCCGAGGAGATCCCTGATGCGTTTCTTGACGGACTTGCCTGAATCCTTGTAATTTTTTTTGCTCATATCCGCTTGTTCTCCTTTTAATTTATTTTTTTCAGTCTTGCATAAACCAACTAATATCTTCATGAGGGGCCTTAAGTCAATCAGCCTTCTTCAATTACACCGATGGATGCAACCACCACGAAATTTTCATCGTCAACAACATGCGTTGCCACAAAGCGCAGGTAGCGCGCTTTCATAGGAGTCTTCAGATTGACGATTTGCATTCTCGGATGCGCCTTAATGTCGGGGAATTCGCCTTTGGCCGCCAAAGTCCAATCCCGCCCATCAAGACTCAGGTGGAACTCGCATCGGTCAGGCATTCCGGAACTGGCGTCGAAGTATTCGCTGGCAAGGCGGGGAGTCATCGTCAGCGCGGCCACCATGAATTCACGGCCCATGTCGAAGACGACTTCCCGGGGCGGAGCGCTGAGCTTCCTGTCTGCGTGATAGGTTTGCCAATAGGTTCCCGGATTGTTATCGAGAAGCTTTTCTACGCCGGCTTCGCCATTGTTGTCATAGGGGCTGTCAAAGCTAACACTGACAATGCGCCAAGAGCGACGGTCGCAACAGCCGTCTGTCCCCTGCAAAGACATTTTCGCGTCTTCGGGTTCTGCAGTTTCGGGAGACAAATCCGTCGAATAAGTTGCAGGCGTTCCCGTATGCGCATGCGGTGCAATCCACACTTGGAATACGCTGGCATCGACTTTGAAATTTCCCTTGCGGTCAAAATATCCCAGGACCTTGTCGGCGAGAGGAAAGCTGACTGTCGCCGTCTCCCCGGGTTTCAGTGCGACACGTTTGAAACCGCGGAGTTCCTGCAAAGGTCTGACGCCTTCATGACAGTAGCGCTGGCCGACATATAGCTGAACAAGTTCCTCTCCTGCGCGAGCGCCGGAATTGGTAATGGTCGCCACGGCTTCATACTGCTTGCCGTCCGCAGACGGAACAATGCTGACTTCGCCGTATTCGAACGTTGTGTAACTGAGTCCGTAGCCAAACCAGAACTTCGCCTGCTTGACGACTGAGTCACGGAACCCCAATGCGTCATTGTTCGGTAGCCCGGTACGGTAGTGGTTATAGTAGATCGGAACTTGTCCGACATCGTAGGGCACCGACATGCTCAGACGGGCGCTGGGCGAAACATCTCCGGAGAGGAGGTCTGCCAATCCAAGTCCGGCCTGGCAGCCCGGTTGCCATGCATAGAGAACTGCCGCCGACTTCTTCCAGACCTCAGGCAACACGAGTGGACGCCCGCTGAAGACAACTGAAACTATCGGCTTGCCTGCGGTTGCGAGCGCATCGAAAAGCTCCTGCTGATTTCCAGCGAGAGACAGGGACATTCGCGAACCTCCTTCGCCAGTCCAGCCTCTGGGTTCGCCAATTGCCATGATCACCAGGTCGGCGTCCTGCGCTGCTGCAGTTGCCTTCGCTATCTCCAAGTCGCCTGTGACCGGTGGCGCGCTGTCATCCGGAACTACGCTTCCGTCCTGAAGTGTCATAATGCGTGGAGTGGTGCTGATATCGCAACCTTTTACTACGGCAATCGCGGCTTTTGCGAATCTCGCCTTCAGACCCGCCGAAAGAGAGACGGCCCATTCCCCCCAACCGTTCCAGGAGCCCAGCATTTCCATTGAATCGTCTGCAAACGGACCGATCAACGCTATTTTCCTGATCCCGTCCGAAATCGGCAATACGCCTCCCTCGTTCTTGAGAAGCACTGCGGATTTCGCAACGCACTCGCGGGCGATTGCAATCGCGTCCGGAAGCAGCAGTGAGGACTTGCAAGCATCCTCGTCGGTGTATGGCCGGTCGAAAAGTCCGAGCATGAATTTGACGCGCAACACACGCCGCACCGCTTCGTCTACGACCTCCTGCGAAATTTTCCCGGACTTCACCAAAGAAGGCAGATGTTTGACATATGCCTTTGAATACATGTCCATGTCATTGCCTGCTGGGAGCGCGAGAAAGGCGGCATCCGCCAGGTCTCTGGCGTAACCCCATTTGATCATTTGCCCGACAGCGCCCCAATCGCTGACGACAAAGCCCTTGAACTGCAATTGGCCTCGCAGGATTTCATTCAGGGCATGATGGCTTGCCACTGCAGGTATGCCGTCAATTTCATTGAAGGCGCTCATGATAGTCATTGCACCTGCATCTATTCCCGCACGGAACGGAGGCAGATGCGTATTTTGCAAATTCCACTCATCGAGGTCGCTGCCGTTCTTGTCGCGTCCGCCGGTAACGGCGCTATAGCCGACATAATGCTTGAGACAGGCGGCAACTTTGTCGGGGGCCGACATATCCTCGCCTTGAAGGCCTCTGACCTGGGCCGCATTGCATAACGCGGACAGATAGGGATCTTCACCGCAGGTTTCGACGACGCGTCCCCAGCGCGGATCGCGCGCCACGTCGCACATCGGCGCGAATGACCAGTCAATGCCTTCGGCCCTGGCTTCTCGGGCGGCAATCGTCTGGGAACGTTCAAAAAGAGACGGATCGAAGGCGCAGGAAAGACCAATGGCGCTGGGAAACACGGTTCTGTCGCCATGGATGATGTCCATGCCGAACATGATCGGTATGCCAAGGCGCGACTCCTGCATCGCGACCCGCTGCAACTTGTTGCGCAATACTGGCGGAAACTTACCCCATATGAAGGAGCCGATACTGCCGGCGCGGATGTCAGGAAAAAGGTTTGGAAGATTTTCGCTTTTCTGTCCGGAATACAGCTGATTGAGCTGTCCGGCCTTCTCTTCAAGTGTCATCCGGCCGAGAAGATCCTCTATGCGTTTATCAACAGGCTGTTCCGAATTCTTGTAACATGGCACTTTCATCTTGCTTATTAACCTTTTCATTTCCTAATTTAAAACCGATGCTGTCCAGTTTCAGGACACCGGCTGATCGAAGAGGTCGATGACATCGATCCATTCGGCGTCAGGGTCTGAGGAGATCCTTGCATAAATTTTCTCAAGCTTTTCCCAAAGGTACGGGTCGTCTCCCAATTCACAGGAGTGACCCCAGAAATAGAAAACGCCACCTTTTTTCTTTGCCGCCTCATATTTGTCCCAGAACTGCGGATTGCCCCAATGACAGCTCGCAGGCAATTCCATTGGATTGTCAAGCGGAAGCGGCGCGTCAACCGATTTAGTGGTCCGGGCATAGAGATATCCTGCGTCCTGCACCGCTTTCATCACTGTTTTATTATAGCCTCCGCCTGGGTAAACGAAACCGACTTTATCCTGATGGAAGTTTTCTTTGATCAGAGCCATGGTGTCCATCAGGACGCGCCGGCGGGGCTCCACGGCTTCAGGAGTTTCATTATTGGAAAAGCCGCAGTGAGCAGCCACTTTGAATCCCTTGTAAATCTCCTTCATCTCCTCGTTATTAAGGTGTTCAACCTTGAACCCGTCTTGTGTTCCTTTCGGCATAAAAGAAAAAAGTGTTTCCTTTTCAGATTTTAGTTTTTTCACCATGAAGCTTCGCCTTTCCTTCATTGGTATAATGTTGAAGGTGGCTTTCGCCTTGTATTTTTCCAGCAGTTTGATCAGGGGAATATCGGTGGTCAAACTGTCATCCCAGCATTGCATGACCTTCAATTTCCCCGGAGTCGGAGATTTATTTGCCTGTCCGCCGATATTCCCCATATGTTTTTTGGGGAGGCGCTCTTCGATAGCCTTGATAATA
>JBAZRS010000585.1:0-3722 GCA_041662825.1 Victivallales bacterium
TTAGAGTAATCGCCAACTGGAGAGCCGGATGCGGGAAATCCGCCAGTCCGGTTCGGAGGGAGGGGGCGCGCAAACTATGCGTCCTCCCTACCCCTATCTGAAAAAGTTGCGGCTTCCAGCCGCCTAACTTGCGGTATAGGAATTTCAAAGAGTTGAACATCCAACATTGATTAATTCATTCGAAGTTGGATGTTCGATGTTCAGTGTTCGATGTTCAGATTATTTAAAGTTGCGGCCTTTGACCGCTTAATTTAGAGGTTCCCTCCTCACTTCCCCTGTTGCGGATCCGCGGCGAATTTCAGTGTCCAGAGTTTTTCCGTTGGGGCCCGCAGTACCACGCCGACCTGCAGGCCGTATCCTTCACAGTAGGTGCGGAACCATATCTGGTTCCACCCCTTGTTCAGTGAAACGCCTTTGACGGCAGCAAGCTTCTGAGTGGCAATCTCCTTGTATTTGCCGGGGTCGATGGGCTGGTTGTTGAATCTCCAGTTCACATGGTTCTGGGGTTTGCACTGGAATTCAAGCTCCACCTCTGTCGCTTCCGGGGCGTGTATCCATGAAGAGCCGTACCAGTGTTCGGCCACTTTGCCCAGCAGGACGCGGGTGTCCAGTTCGGCGACCGGGCGGGGTTTCCAAGTCACCGGTGCCGGATTGCTGTTCCAATAGCCCTGGATCATCTCGCCTTTGTAAACGGCCTTCAAATCCACTTTGCCGTCATCCGGAGGATATTTTGCGGCCGTCATGAATTTGACAAGGATTTTTTTCTTGTCCTCGTGTATGTTCCAGCTCATCTTCTTCATCTCCTCGCCGCCGAACGGGCCGCAAACCAGCCAGTTCCTGACAGTCACTCCGCTGCCGATGCCCAGCAGGGAAAGAGGCGCCCAGGAGCCGGGATAAAGTCCCGCCTCGCTTGGTTCGTCATAGGTGTCTGTGCTTGCGGAAGCGTCGCTGTTCGCCCACCAGAACTTGTTGTGCCCCCCGAAATTCGCGCTGAAATTGACAAGTGTCTTGAAGTCATCGCCCAGGGGTTTCTGTATTGCCGGGATTGCTGAACGGGGAATTGATGCAGCAATTACGAAACCTTTCTCATCCTTGTCTATCGCATAGCCGTATTTCGCCCCTTCAATTGCCCCGACATGGGCGAAGGAGGTTGTCCTGACAATGGTGCGGTAAACCTGTGGCGAGGCGCCCTTGCCTTCCCAGGAGGAGTGCATCCCGATGCCTATAGGTTCGATTTTGTCCCCGTTTTTAAACAGTCCGAAGGTAAGGCGGACATCTCCGGGACGGCCTTCCTTGCCTCCGGGTTTGGCGTTGGGGTTGCCCTGGATGTAGAAGTCGAGGGTGTCGGCCCCGACGTCATGCGTGAAAATACGGGGCAGGGGTGGAAGCGGTTTAGCTTGGAATTTCGCCGGCAGGCGGGCATGCCAACGGAGGTAAATATGGGAAGGATCATAAAGGCAATGCACTTCAACCGAACTGTCTTTCCCTGATTTGAATTTTACGGGCTCGGCCGTTTCCCATCCGTTCATTGAACCGTCGAGACTCACGCCGCCGAGGGCGGGGGCCAGCTGCGCCCACATCGCTTCGCCAGCGCCCCCGCGCAGGCTGACGGATATGGCTGGCGGCGCCGCGATCTGGGAGGAGGAGATGGAAACAGTCTTTTGCAATGTCTTGATCGGGTTCACGGGATTGTCCTTCACCGACCAGCCGACAGCTTCAAACAGAACTGGCGTATACTTGCCGAAGGCGAAATATATTTTCCCGTTGTTCTTGTTCGGGACAAAGGAGCCCGTGAAGTATTCGCCGGGCAGCTGGTATAATCCGCTCTGGTCCCTGCCCGTTTTCTTGATGTCGGGAAAAAGGGTGTCGACATAAAGGCCGTCCTCGGTATAGAGGATTACACCGCACCTGCTGTTGTCAAGCACTGGCAGGATTCCGTTTATCGGCCGGCGGATGCGCATCGCCCCGTAAATCTCCCCGTTGCGCGCCGTCCACTGGAGCGCGGTGCGGCCTACGCGCCATTTCAACTTGTACGTACCGTCTCCCGCCGGGACATAGCGTGAAACCTTGTGTTCCGAGCCTTCGTTCGCGTTGAATCCCTTGCCGGAGCGCGCCTGGACATAATAACCTTCAAGCGGCGTGCCGTCCATCTGCATCCAGTCGCTGCTGAAGCGGGTTCCCTGTTCATTCCCTCCGTGGACTGAGTCTGCCTTGCCGGCTTCTTTCGCCTCGAAGATCGGATCCCTCAGGATCTTCTTCCATTCCTTGAAGACTGGATTTTTGTGGGAGTCAAAACCTGCAGGCGCCAGCGCCCAGGCATCCTGCGAGCCCTGCTGGATTGCGAGAAAGCTCAGGTCGGCGCCCCAGTTCTGCCCATGGTATGAAAACATGTTCCCCGGCATTGTCGCGGGAGCGATTTCATCGCCGTCGACTTTTCCGTTGTCATTGCCGTCATGCCAGAAGGAATATTTCGCATCCTTGCCGGTTCCTTCCCTGAGTATGGCTGCGGAGAGGGCGCAGCGGTCCGGAGTGATCCGATAGACGAGTGCGGTCTGTGACCCCGCAATATAGACCGTCTTGTTGAGATTGATTACTGACAGTTTTCCGAGATCATTGTCGCGCGAGGAGACGATACGGGGATCATCGATTTTCTTCATCGGCCATACGGCGTCTATCTTGAATGAATGCTTGTCGTAGTCGATCTTGAAGCGGTTCAGCCACCCCCGCTGTCCCTGTATGTACAGGTCCTCGGGATTTTCCGGGTCGATGCCGTAGCCGGAGTTGTTGGTGAAGGTCTGGTATGTCTGGAAATCGCGGAGCAGATCGCCGTTGTCCGCATCCCATTCGGCGACACGGTTCGGACCTTCGCTTTCAACGATGATGAGCCGGTCCTTGCCTTCCGGCGTTGTCCATGTGGCTAGTTTTGCGGGGCCCATCAGGGTCATCGGATCGTAAGAGCCCGGTTTTTGTGAAGGGGACTTGCCGTAGCTGCGCAGGACTTTGCCTTTCCCGTCCAGCTGGTAGACCTTGTTTGCGTCGGTGTCGCTCAGGTAGAAGCGTCCCTTGGAATCCACTTTAAGATCGTTCGGATTTGTTTTTTCCGGAGCGTCGAAAAGCTTTTCCCATGCCGCGCCTGCAACCGGAAGCCCATCGTTAAGCTTTACGGAGACTGCATGGAAACCGCGTTCATCTTTGGTAAGCGCATAAATCCTGCCTCCCTGTACGGTGATGGAAAGCGGATATGCGATCGGGATTGCACCGAGGATTTCACCGTTGTCCCCGTTGTGGACGGTGATCTTGTTCACGAACTCATCGTCACTCTCGGTATATTTCTGCCTGACCCTGTTTCCTTTTTTTACGTCCTCGGAATCGACCTTGCCGCGCTGGGCGACATAGACAAGCGTCTTTCCGGCGGAATTTTTCATGCATGACATTGAAGTCACCCAGCCTTCGGGGATATAGGAGTTGCGGCGGTTTGCCGTCGGGCTGCTGCCGAATGATTTTCCGTCCGCGCGATAGACATACTTCGGTCCGCCGTCGGTGCTGAACGCCCATACGTTTTCACCGTCTGTGGTCACGCTCAGGCCGCCGCCGGCTCCGCCTGAATTGAATGCGCGGAGGAACTGCTCCGGGCTCACCCCGGGCTTCTTCAGATCGACCATCGGCAAGTTTTTCCCGTTTTCCAGATAGCGGTAGTAGAAGACGGCGACACCGTTCGGGCC
>JBAZRS010000586.1:0-3720 GCA_041662825.1 Victivallales bacterium
CAAGCTTGGGATCCGGCATGAAACGCCATTCGCCTGCGAGATCGATCGATTTTTCATCCCAGCCGTAGAATTCGCGCCAGTCCGCAATCGGGAGATCCTCCCAACTCCTTATGAAATCCGCTTTGCCATAATAGCGTTTTGAAACGTCGGAAATGGAGAGTTTGCGGACCTCCTTGAGGAACCTGACAAATTCACGCTGGGCGATCGGCCCGCTGAGACAGAAGTAATCAGGTTCAAAAGGCCCTATCTCCCCGTTGGGATCGAGAATTCCCATCTGGTTTTCATCTACAGAACACGTTTTAATGAGATTCAGGATTGAGGCGTCCTGAACTGTCCTTAGCGGATTGTTTGCAAGATTCCTTTCCCCGTAATACGACCACCTGCTGGCGATATCCGGCTTTAACGTGTGGGTCAGGAAAGGATTCCGGTTGTATAGGTCGTAATTGTGGGGAAGCCACTCAATCCTCTGGTATTCGACATCATATTTCCTGAACAGGCTCCTGTAGAATGACATGACATTGTCATTTGCAGTCAGTTCGAGTGCGGTATTCCCCCCGTTGAGCTGAGGGTTGAGCCCGATTTCACCCATCCACTTGTAAAATTCATCAGGGGTTTTCCTTATCCCGTCCTGCTCAAAATCGCCGGGTGCCTGCCAGACACCGAGACAGTACCTGTCCCATTTGTCCAGATATTTCGGATGATTCAGCTCGGAACGGCGCAGAACAGCTTTCTTCCCGGCAAGTTTTCCAATCCAATTCGCGGCTGTTTCAAGCTGTTTACCCGTAACAACAGTCAGTTCCTTGGAATCCTTCACCAATACCGGCGCTATGAAACCGGAACCGTCAAGATCGATGATGTCAGCAGGAAAATCCGGTGTCTTTACGGTTTTAAGAGTGTTGCCTTTGGTGAGTTCCGAGTCGGAAAATATTTTTGATGCGAAAATCGCGGCGCGTTCCTTGTTCTCGAACGTAAACTTGTGAACAGTGACCCGGTTATTCTGGTCTCCGAGCTGTTCCGAGGAATGCGTCATATCCCTGTATCCGCGCAGTTTGAATTCCTTTTTGGGGGAAACATCTGCCGCCTGCAGGCTCCCGAAGACCGGAAAGATCATGGCCGAAGAAATCAGAACCCTCGCGAACTTCGCAACAAATTTCATAGCAGAACTCCTATATAGCATTTATTTTCTTATAAACTTATATATCCAGCTCAAACGGACCCGCTCTAATGCGTACCAGATGGAAAAGCAGATTGCTGAAATATAAAAACCACTGTTTAATTAGCACCTGCTCTAAAAGAGGGTAGCACAGACAGGAATGTCTGTGCTACTTTTTAAGATAAGTTTAGCGGGAAAGCAACCGGTGTCCCCCACATTGAATCCCACCAAAAATACATCCAATTACGGCGCTGGAATAATCGCCTTGCCTTTGCCGTCATTGTAAAGGTCCGTGATTTCGGCTTCACTCAGCGTTCGTCCCCACATGGCGAACTCATCAATGGCCATGTTGGAGGTAGTGCGGCCTATGCCCATATCCTCCGGTACTGCCGGAATTGCGTCATCAGCTTCACCAGTTACGGAACCGACCGCTTTACCGTTGATGAAAAGCTGTCCGCCCGTTTTCGCCTTGAAATTCCACACCACAAAAGTCCACTGCTTCAGCGGCAGACGGTAACTGGCGCTGCGCTGATGCCAGTTGGGTTTGTAGATCATAAACTGCAGATCGCCTGCGGTTTCATTGTCGTCCTTGTTGAGCACCACCATGAAGCTGTGGCCTTTGCGGATGAACTCGTTCTTCCCCCAGCGTCCCGGTTCCTCGCTGGCGGCCTTGTCCGTATTCCAGGACAGGGGCTGAATCCAGAAAGCCATGCAGAAATCGTCTATTTTCCCGCTAAGCGCCTTGCTGTTGACCATAATCGACTGCCCCCACTGGTTCCCGGTCCCGTCGTACACGACGGCCTTGCCAACTTTTCCGGGAATCATCGTCAGGAGATTCTGGCAGTATTGTTCATCTGGAATGGAAACTGCGCAATTCCCGGAGGAATCCGTGAATGAACCGACCGAATTCTCATCAAAGCGCCAGTACCCAAGAAGTTTGTCTGTGAGTTTCGTCGCAGGTGCATCGGCCGCATACAGGCTGTCGGCTGCGAATCCCAACACCATCGAAATTGCCCCCATCGCAAGCAGGGCACCGGCAGAGTTCTTTCTCACTTTTGCTCTCATCATTTCATTCCCTCTTTAATTAGTTACAATTAAAATCCCAGTGCTGGGTATTTATAAATAATATAAATATATGCAATATATATGCGCAACAACAGTCATTTCAAGAAATATCAGACAAATTCCAGGCATAATTTGCAATGCATTTTTCATGGGCTGGAGATTTAAGTAACTCGGGATTTATACGCCTATGGCGCGATATCATCCTGAAATCGAGGGGTGATACCCGAATGCCCCCAAACTTAAGTGTCGCCGCCCTGCGGGGACTTATTATCTTTTTTAAATCCTTATTTTCCCAAGGCTTACGCCTTTGGGCTACATTATTACACCTCCTGCGGAGGCTATTATACAATCGAACTGTCTTTATTATTCAGCCCTCGCAGAGGGCGACATGTTGTAGCCCCATGCGTAAGCGTGGGGATAATGAATGATAAAATATAATTTTCAGCCCCCGCAGGGCGGCGGCACAATATCAATTCTGGATTTGTTGACCGACAAAACCGCTTAAGTTGGGGGGCATTCAGGTGATACCCCGCGTTACCCAGTCCATCTCAATCCAAAATAATCAAGGCAAAAGAAGCCACCGGTCAAGATGTCGGCCTGAATTCGAATTCATCGAAATAGCACGTCCCGCAGCCATGCAGCTCCAGTGAAATGTTCATGGTACAAGTGTATGGCCCCGGAAGTTTAGGTGTCCTGAGTACAAGCTGCCGCCATCCGGTCTTCCCTGAAATTTTATTTGACAGGAAAACAGGAGATCTTTCAACGCGCCATGAAGGTTTCGCCTGGTTGTACTGGGAGAGATACTGGGCGGCTATGACGGCGAAGCTGTCTTTGCCGGACGCTTCCAGTTTCACCCATACGCTGATTTCGTAAATCTTTCCGCTTTCAATAGGAGTATGCCAGTTGTCTGAACCTAGAGTGAGTTCCCATGCGTTGATTATGGGATCCGTCTGTGACAACGGTTTCCTGTTATTTTCAATCAATAGCACTCCGGGAGTCCTGCGTCCCGGATGATGGGGAAGGAACCTGCATTCGGAGTTTGCCTGGAAAAACCCGCGGTCGTCCTGACGTCCGAGCCGTTCCTGAAGAATGTTGAGCCCCGGCTTGTAGACCGGCGCATTTTCAAGGCGCACCTGGTCGCGTTCACGCCAGGGATGCTCTTCCGAGGAGAGGAGGAGCTTTTCCGATTCCGCATCGTCAATGGCTTCAAGCAGATAACGGTGACTGAACACTTTTCCTGGCTTCAGTTCCGGAGGTTGATTCTCCCCGTTTCCGCTTCCGGGAGCCACGATTTCAAAGAAATGGATGTCATAGCCCCACATGCAGTAGTGATGAAAAATGTTGAGTCCGCTCCCGTCCAGGAAACGATAGCGAAGATTTGTTCCCTTTCCGCCGAGAAACGCGACTAATCCGTCAGGCGACTGCCACCAGAAATCCTTGTCGTGGTTGTCAAGATGGTTCATCGGAATCATGATGTTCCGCCCGTCATTCCTTGTGAACTT
>JBAZRS010000587.1:0-3714 GCA_041662825.1 Victivallales bacterium
CTCCGATTTCATGCACAAGTTCTTCAAACAGCTGAACGCTGAAGTGTTTGAGGATTGACTGGATCTTTCTTTAATTCACCGCAATTCCCCTACTGTATTTGAAAAAACTGCCGACAAATTCATATTACTACAATGAGATATGTCTTTTGAAGATAATGTGATTTACACTTCAAAGAAATAAAAGTATTTATGGATTTAAAATCTTTAAGTGAAAGAGACATCTGCACAAAGTTCATCACTCCGGCAATTGAAAAATCAGGCTGGGATAAACTTAAGCAGATAAGGGAGGAAGTCTCCTTCACTGACGGACGGATTTATGTCCGCGGCCACCTGACAACCCGTGGAAAGATGAAAAGGGCGGACTACATCCTCTATTACAAGCCCAACATCCCCATCGCCATTATAGAAGCGAAAGACAATAATCATACTCTAGGCGCAGGTATTCAGCAGGCCCTCAACTACGCGGAAATACTTGACATTCCCTCTGTCTTCAGCAGCAACGGTGACGGTTTTGTTTTCCATGACCGCACGACATCGGGTAATGTCGAGAAGATATTAAGCAATGATCAGTTCCCATCCCCGGAAGAACTTTGGGATAAATATAAGCGCTATAAGGGGATAGAGACTCCCGAACAGGAACGGGTGGCATCTCAGGATTACTACTTCGACGGCAGCGGAAGAGCTCCCCGTTACTATCAGCAAATTGCCATCAACCGAACTGTGGAAGCCATTGCAAAAGGGCAAGACAGGATTCTTCTGGTGATGGCTACGGGAACAGGCAAGACTTACACTGCATTCCAGATTATCCATCGTCTCTGGAAGGCCGGAGCCAAGAAGAGAATTCTTTTCCTGGCTGACCGCAACGCCCTGATTGACCAGACCAAACGCGGGGATTTCCGGCATTTCAAGGATAAGATGACTGTAGTGAAAAACAGGATGACTGACAAGGCCTATGAAATCTATCTTGCCCTCTATCAGGGACTCACTGGGAATGACGAGGAGAAGAATATTTACAAAAACTTCAGCCCGGATTTCTTCGACTTGATCGTCGTGGACGAATGCCACCGAGGTAGTGCCGCCGATGACAATGCCTGGAAAGACATCCTCAAATATTACAAGAGCGCCACTCAAATCGGACTTACCGCCACCCCGAGGGAAACCAAAGATGTTTCAAATATCGAATATTTCGGAGATCCCATATACACATACTCGCTGAAACAGGGCATTAGCGACGGATTCCTCGCCCCATATCGAGTAATCCGCGTCGGGTTCGATGTGGACCTTGAAGGCTGGCGTCCGGAAGCCGGATTTGCAGACAAGGACGGCAAGATTGTCGAAGACCGCATATATAACCGCAACGATTATGACAAGAATCTGGTCATAGAGGACAGACGGACAGTTGTAGGCAGAAAGATAACCGAGTTCCTGAAAGGCACTGATCGTTTTTCCAAAACCATCATCTTCTGCACCGACATCGAACATGCAGGCGCCATGCGTCAGGAAATCGCCAACCAGAACTCCGATCTTGTGAAAAAGAACCACAAGTATGTCATGCGCATCACCGGAGACGATAAGGAAGGGAAAAGGGAGCTGGACAACTTCATTGATCCCGAAATGCGGTATCCCGTCATCGCCACGACTTCAAAACTGATGTCGACAGGCGTGGACGCACAGACATGCAAACTCATCGTCCTGGACAGCAATATCAGATCCATGACCGAGTTCAAGCAGATTATCGGACGCGGAACGCGGATCAACGAGGAATACGGCAAGCGCTATTTCACCATTCTGGACTTCCGCAATGTCACAGACCTTTTCGCCGACCCCGAATTCGATGGCGATCCTGTCCGAATCAAAAAAGTATCCTCTGATGACGACATGACTTCGATTGAAGCTGAGGAACTGGAAAATCCGAAACCTTTGATTGACGAGGAATCCAAGGAGGAGGTTACTGGCTTTGAAGACGTTTCGGGGAAAAATCCCGGAATCGAATATCCTACGGGAGGCGTTCCTCCTCTTGAACAGCCTAGGGCGAGGGAGCACCGTGAGAAAGTCTATGTCAACGGTATTGATGTTTCAATACTCAATGAACGCCAGATGTATTTTGATCAGGAAGGCAGGCCAATCACCATGAGCCTTAAAGACTACACACGCCAGCAACTTTTGAACGAATATGACTCCATTGATGATTTCCTGCAGAAATGGAAGGAGTCGGACCGCAAAGAGGCAATTGTCAAGGAACTGGAAGAACAAGGCGTTCCTGTAGATGAACTTCTGAAGGCGGTAAAAAGGGACTGCGACCTTTTCGACATTATCTGCCACATCGCCTATGACATGCCTCCGCTTACACGCAAAGAACGTGCCGAGAATGTCAAAAAGCGCAATTATTTCACCAAGTACGGGGCAACCGCCAGGAAAGTCTTGGAAGCCCTTGTGGATAAGTATGCCGACGAGGGTGTTGCTCAGATTGAGGATATGGGAATACTCCGTGTCCAGCCCTTCAGCGATTTCGGGACCCCGATGCAGATTTTACAGGAGTTCGGCGGAAAAGAACAGTACTTGAAAGCACTCAAGGAACTTGAAGGCCAGATCTACGGCACGGGCACAGCCTCATAATGGCAAAATTCATATTTCTGTAACATCATATCTGCATTGTAACATTCCACATGTTATTGTGCAAAATGAGTGTTATTAAACCTTATCCAGATGAGTTGATTTTATGGAAAATAATTTTTTTGACTTGGCTTCTCTGCGGGAAGATTATGACCTTGAACTGAAATTGGCTGAAGGCGAAGATAAAAAAGGGAAATTGCCGAAAAGTTTCTGGGAAACATATTCTGCCCTGGCTAATACCGAGGGTGGTTATGTTATCCTGGGGGCCAAGGAGTCAGAAGATGGATTTTTGTTCCCCGGCATACAGAATCCTGATAAGGTCGTAAGTGAAATCTGGAACGGAGCCAATAACAGGGACAAAACCAGTGAGAATATTCTTAGGAACCAGGATGTCAGGATTGAAAAACATGGGGGGATCAAACTTGTTGTCGTGCGAATTCCGCAGGCTGACAGAAAACAAAAGCCTGTCTTCATAAATAATAATCCCCTGAAGGGAACATACAGAAGAAACAATGAAGGCGACTATCACTGCCCCGAGCATATTGTGAAGCAGATGCTGGGGGAACAGATGAACGACACCAGGGATTCCATCATCTTCGAGAAATTTGACTTGGCTGACATAGACAGGGAAACCTTGAAAGTTTACCGTCAGCATTTTTCAAACAGGAAGCCCGAACATCCTTTTAATGATTGCGGTGATCTGGAGTTCCTCAGGCAAATCGGTGGATATGCCGTTGACAGGAACTCTGGAAAAAGCGGACTCACTCTTGCCGGACTGCTCATGTTCGGCAAACTCAGATCTATTCTTGATGCGGTCCCCAACTATATCGTAGACTATCAGCGGTTACCCAGGGAAGCCGCCGAAAGCCGCTGGCTTGACCGCATCACCACCGATTTCACCTGGTCAGGAAATATTTATGACTTCTATCGTATGGTGAGCAAGAAGCTGTTTGAAAATCTAAAGACGCCATTCCAGTTGAAAGGCGATGAGAGGATAGAGGACACTCCAGTCCACGAGGCTTTGCGTGAAGCATTTGTCAATGCCCTGGTTCATGCGGATTATTCCGGAAACTGCTCCGTCCTCGTCATAGAAAAACCGGA
>JBAZRS010000588.1:0-3705 GCA_041662825.1 Victivallales bacterium
TTTTGAATTTTCCCATTGACTGTTATCTCATTGCCGTCGAGGACTGCGCCGGAAACTACGCCGTTGCGGTCAACAACAAGTACTGTTCCCGCATTGGCCTGGACAGGTCCGATCTTAAGATTACCCGGAACCTTTGCGGCTGTCTGGAACCAGACCTTGCTTCCCTGCGGTGTCCGGAACGAACAGCCGGATATTCCATCGGCGGCATTTACTTCGGTAAAATCTGAAATGTCCTTGTCGGCGGAATTGCCATTCACGATTGCATCGCGGGTGACAATTACGCTTATATCAGACTGTGGCCCGGCGCCTTTCCAGCGTGCGGACACCGGTTTATATGTATTGTCCTGCAGAAGACGCGAAGGATCTTTTGACTTAAGTGCCTGCTGATAAATCCCATCGGCTGTCACCGATGCCGCCGTCTCGTAAGTGCCGTCACTCTTTTTCCTACCGCCCCAGGTGTAATTGTTTCCGGCCGCATAGACCGAGACGTTCTGGAATCCTTCGTTGGCTGTCTTAATCCGTTTTTTTCCCGGGCTTATATCCAGGAGAGTCAGTTTTTTCTCCGCAAGCGAACGCAACCTTTCCATCTGCTTTTCAGGTGTCAATGCCGGTTCGCGAATGCCGGTGATAAGGAAAAAATGCGCCGGCAGCACAAAGAACTTGGCGAATTCGCGGGGTGCTCCGGAATTCCGGATCCTGTCCGCCACAAGGAAGATGCCTTCGCCGCGCAACTGGAAAATCTGACGGTTTGCCGTGACATCCCGGATAGGATCATCCGGATCCGCGCTTCCCAGACCGAGGAGATCTGCGTTATATGAATAGTTGTATCCTGAATATGGAGAATCCTGGACAGCCTCTGTCAAATCAAGAATTGTTGATGAATGGAAACGTCCGGGCTGGATGTTGCGGGGAGTCTGGAAGCAGTAGTCGGTTTTTCCTCCGGTGGGGGTTGCGTCAACCCAGCGGTTTGGCGGCCTGCCGTTCACCGTTATTGCGCTTCCCTCCAGAATGGAGCGTCCCCCTTTCGCCACATTGTACTGGGTGCGCATGGAACCGAGAAGGTGAGCCCTCTTCTGGTTTACCGTCCAACCCTGTGTCTGGCTTCGCAGCGGAAAATTCTGCATCAGCAGTGATGTGCTGTCGCCACCGAATCCGTCGCGCAGATATGCGAGCATGCCATACGGCTGCACGTCGGAAAGAGGGGGACGCCGGTCGCTTTTTGACCTGTCCAAGGCGGAATCGATGCGACGGCGCGCCTCAGGTTCGTCGAAAATGTCGTTGACCAGGCTGCGGGACAGTATTTTCCCGTTTATGCTGATCTGGGCGGGGTTTTCCCAGGCCATCCAAGGCACCCAGTAATTTCCCTCAGGAGAAAAATGGGTGAGCAAAGAACGTTGCATGACTTTGTGGTGATCGGTCAGTGTCCGTTTTTCCAAATCCCCCATCACCGGCGCGCCGAACAGGCTGAGCCCGACTGATTCGCCCAGCATTCCGTCTATGGCCATATGCCCCTCATCCCAGGCTTCGAGATTTTCCCCGTCCAGGGCCAGATGCTGTATCCAGTTGATGCGTGAGAGGCGCGACAATTCCCGGTTGCTGTAGCGCATCGCCTGGAATTCATGCAGCAGTTTGCTTTCCCTGATGCCGGCAGCCGTACCCATGATGCCCCAGTTGGCAATCTCAGCCCGTTTTGCCCGGATAATATATGGATGGTATGTTTCCGTGATGAAGAGCATGATACGGGCCAGTGCCGGAGCCGGAAAATCTGTTGCAAGCTCGGGTTTTTCATCCAGAATGACGCGCAGCAAAGTCAAATAGCCGCCGAGTATCTGCAGTTCCACGGCGGCGCGGATATTGACCGGACAATTGTCAACGTCAGTCATGCTGTTCATGGCCCAGTCTTCAAGATATTCGGAGTAGAGGCGGAGATGATCCTTGCTGCCGTTCATCAGATAGGAATAGAGAAGGTCGGCGAAAACCCCGGAGCCATTGTCGTTGTTAAGCCGGTTTATCTCGCGGAAAACCTGTATTTTGGCCTGGAATTCAATCCCTTCCGGACTTTTCCAGAACGGACTCTTGTCGGGACCGCGTTCAAACGAGACGCCTTCCGGCGGTTTCAGGTCGGCAGGGACCCAGTTCACCGCGCCAGGCGCCCCGAGTCTGATACTGTATTTCTTGGACCACATATGGGTGGAAACGATTCCCTGCACATACTCCTTGACCGCTTCAGAATTCGGCTGGCGCAGATAGCGTCTTTTACCGTCGCTCTGGAAAAATTCCAAGTTCAGCTGAACGTTTTCAGCACCATATGCGCCGGGATTCCTGAGTTTTGCGAAGAAGAAGCTGCGATAGGCGTCTAGAGCTTCGGAGTACCGGCCTTCAGCAAAGGCCTTTTCGAAAGATTCGAGACCTTTGATGCCGGGAACTAAAGCCGCATGCAGGCGGCGGCAAAGGGACTCAATCCCTTTTGCAGAGTTGCGCTCGGCAAAAACATGACGGCGTTCTTCAGCATTCGCAGGTGGGGAAACAGGCAGGTCTGTCGCCTTTTCCTGGGGTTTATTGTCCGGAGTCCGGAATTTGTCAAGGTTTCCCCTAGGATACAGAGGGGGATTTTTCTCCTGGACGACCTTGTAGAGGACCTTCGGGTATTGGCGGTTTTCCGCGGCCGGATCCTTTAAGGCAAGCGGTATCAGCCGCAGATCCTGGATTTCCGGCAGGCGTTCTCCGTGAATCCGCCTGTTGATTATCACCTGAGCGCTCAACTCCCCGGCCTGGATTCCGTTTTCCCCAAGTTCGATCAGCTGGACTCCGCTGCCCGGCCTGCCTTTCTCTATTTCCTTGACCACACGGCATTCGCGTTCGGAGATAAAACTGATGCGGAATTCGCACTTTTCCGCCCGTTCGGTGTTCATGTGGGCCACGATACGGTATTTTCCTCCCGGAACCTTTATCCGCCAGCAGGGATACTGCGCTCCGGAGCCTAATCCGGTAATCCGCCCATCCACGATTTTGAGTTTCGGATTTTCAGCGTTCATAACGTAGCGGCCCGTCTTGTCCTCCATGAGAAAAGCCGCCGCCTCGGCGTTCAGGTAAACAACGCCATCCAACTGAGGTTCAATCACAGGGACATCCGCCGGCCATGTGGCGGCATAAGCCTCAATCGCGGTTATGAAAAGAAGAGCGCATATGGATTTCATGGAATTTATCATGGGGGTAATCGTGTTCCTTTGTGTCGGATTTAAAGTATAGGAATTTCAAAGTGATCAGTAACCAGTCTCTGGCTGCGGTGGCCGCAGTTTTACCAAAATGAAACTGCCAAGAAAAGAACACGCTAAAGCCGTGAACACCAACGGCAGTTTCAGAATATTGACCAATTA
The DNA here is from genome assembly GCA_041662825.1 of Victivallales bacterium. Taxonomy (GTDB): domain Bacteria; phylum Verrucomicrobiota; class Lentisphaeria; order Victivallales; family GWF2-50-93; genus GWF2-50-93. Next base: position 3,378 of record JBAZRS010000588.1, read on the forward strand.
CTGAAGACTGACGACTGACGCTAGAGTTGCAGCCCCTGTCCTCCTAATTCAACCGGGCCGGCCGATAAATTGAAATTTTCCGGTGATACTCCTGGACAAAATCCGCTCCTAGTCACCCTTGGCTCTCGTCCATATCCCCTTAGGATTGTTCAGTGTTCCGGTTCCGAATGTCCTGTATGGACTCATGAGTTCGACATGTTCGTCGCAGAAGAGATAGTTGAATTTCTTGTTATGGTATGGATACATGCCATTGACCTGCTGATAGTCGGGACGGTCCATGTAGCCGGCCAGTCCTCCCAGGGTCGCCGAACGGCCGCCCATGTTAGCC
>JBAZRS010000589.1:0-3128 GCA_041662825.1 Victivallales bacterium
ACAAAGCTCAGGACAAAGCTCGCGACAAAGTTTAGTGGAGTCAAGCAAAGACTCCGTGGCGGAGGACGGAGGACTGATGATTGACAAGGTAGGGTTTTTACCCATTGAATAAGGTAAGGCCAAAGTTTATAGTTCACTTATAAATGTCAACCAATGTGAAATTAGACCTGAAGTAAAAAGGATATTTTGTGAGGGGGAAATGAAATCATTTATTTATGCATTCTGCTTTGTCCTTGTATTTTTCCTGGGATTCTGGCTTCGGACACCTTCAGGGCATCCCGTTCCGGAACAGCCGTCGGATAAATCCTCCGCAGTCTCGCAGTCTGCCGGTTTCACCTGCTCCATGCACCCCCAGATACGTCAGCCCAAGAAAGGGAAGTGCCCGATTTGCAGCATGGATCTGATCCCGGTGTCAGTCGATTCCGGATACGCCTGCGGTCCCAGGGAGTTGAAACTTACAGAGGCGGCTGAAAAACTTGCCGCAATAGCGACCGTGCCGGTGGAAAGGAAATTTGTACCTGCGGAGATCAGGATGCTGGGCAAGGTCTCCTACAATGAGGACACTCTTTGCTATGTGAATGCCAGGTTTTCAGGCAGGATAGACAAGCTTTTTGTGAAATCCGCCGGAATACCGGTGAAGAAGGGTGAGCGCATAGCCGAGGTTTACAGTTCGGAACTGCTGGTAATACAGCAGGAGCTGATACAGGCGAACAGGTTCAAGGAATCGAAGCCTGACGATGTTACCGCCATAAGTTTTTTCAATTCGATAAAGGAGAAAAACCTGAACTCCGGATTCAGCGAGGACCAGATAAATGAAATCATCAGGAAGGGAAAGGGAACCGGAGCGGACCGCATTTCTGGAACCTCTCCGGTGTCAGGCGTTCTCCTCACCATAACTTCGCCGATAGTCGGGGTTGTCGTAGAGAAGGCGGCGGTCACCGGCAAATTTTTCGAGAAGGGTGAAATCCTTTTTACGATAGCAGACCTCAGCCGCGTATGGATTAACGTCGAAGCCTATGAGACGGATCTCCCGTGGCTGAAATACGGGCAGAAGGTCGAATTTACCGTGGAGGCTTGCCCGGGCAGGAAATTCGAAGGGCGGATTGCGTTGATCCAGCCGATATTGGATCTTGCGACGCGTACGGTCAAGATCAGGCTGTCTGCGGAGAATAAGGAGGGCAGGCTCAAACCCGGAATGTTTGTTCAGGCCGTAGTCCATGCGAAAATGGCGGAAGGCGGGCAAGTGCTTGACACATCCCTTGCCGGAAAATGGATAAGCCCCATGCATCCGGAAGTCATTAGGGATGAAGAGGGGATTTGCGACGTATGTGGCGTACCGCTTGTCACAGCCGAGTCTCTGGGCCTTGCAGGCAACAATGAGGAGAATCTTTCCCCTCCGCTTGTCATACCCGCTTCCGCGCCCCTGATAACCGGGAAGAGGGCCGTGGTTTATGTGGCTGTTCCCGGGAAGAGAGGGGTATACGAGGGCAGGGAGGTGGGGCTAGGCCCGCGTTCCGGTAATTATTTCATAGTCGAGTCCGGGCTCAAAGAGGGGGAGAATGTTGTGTCAAACGGCAATTTCAAGCTTGACAGCTCGTTCCAGATACTAGCGAAATCCTCGATGATGTCCATGCCCGGGGAAGATGATTCCAAAGCGGAAGACGGCAATCGGTAATCGGTGTCAGGTGTCAGGAAAGATTAGTTTTTCCGCTCCTGAAACCTGACACCAAGTTGAGGCTCCTGGCCGCCTAATTTATGCCGCAAGGCGTTTTTCTGGTTTGGTTTCTTTGTCTGTAATTTGGATTTTATTTTGAAAGGTTGGAAATCGTATGGATATTGAAAAAACACCCTCATTTGTAAACCGTTTCATACGGTTCTGCCTGGTCAACAAACTTGTGGTATTGCTGATTGTGCTTGCCATTGTCGGCGGCGGGCTTTACTACATGCCTTTCGAAACCGGGGCGGGATGGCTGCCCCGGAATCCGATTCCCGTGGATGCGATTCCGGATATCGGGGAGAACCAGCAGATAGTCTTTACGGACTGGCCCGGCCGGTCGCCGCAGGACGTGGAGGACCAGGTCGCCTATCCGCTTACTGTCACACTGCAGGGGATACCCGGCGTCAAAAGTGTGCGTAGCCTTTCGATGTTCGGTTTCTCCACTATCTACGTGATCTTCAACGACAATGTGGATTTTTACTGGGCGCGATCCCGGATACTTGAGCGCCTGAACATTGCACAGCAGCGTCTGCCGGAAGGCGCGGTTCCGGCCTTGGGCCCCGATGCCACAGCCCTCGGGCAGATCTTCTGGTACACTATAGAGGGCGAGGGGTTCAACCTCCAGGAACTCCGTTCCACCCAGGACTGGTATGTCCGATACGCGCTGCAGTCGGTGGAGGGCGTGAGCGAGGTTGCATCCATCGGAGGCTATGTCAAGGAGTACCAGATTGACGTGGATCCTGTGGCGATGCGTGCGGCGCAAGTCAGCCTTCCCGAGGTTTTCGAGGCGATACGCCGGGGCAACATCGATGTGGGCGCCGAAACCATCGAGCATAACGGCGTCGAATACATCATCCGCGGCAAAGGGTTCATCAAGTCGCTGAAGGACATTGAGAACATCCTGATTAAGACAAACAGCTTTGTGCCGATATACATACGGAACATAGCCAAAGTGCATCTCGGTCCGGCGCTGAGGAGAGGATTGCTGGACAAGGAGGGGGTTGAGGCGGTCGGCGGTGTCGTGGTCGTACGATACGGTGAAAATCCGCTTGCCGTCATAAAGCGTGTCAAGGAGAAGATAAAAGAGATCGGGCCGGGCCTGCCGCAGAAAGTGCTTTCGGACGGGCGCAAGTCGCAGATGTGCATTGTGCCTTTCTATGATCGTACGGGCCTTATCCAGGAGACTTTGCAGACCCTGAAGGACGCCCTTATCGAGGAAATACTGATCTGCTGCTTTGTCGTTTTCATGATGCTTTCACATTTCCGTTCCAACCTGATGATCTCCCTGAATGTGCCGCTCGCCGTCTTTGTTTCCTTCATACTTATGGCCCTGTTCAAAGTCGATTCGAACCTCATGAGCCTGGGAGGCATTGCGATAGCCATCGGCACGATGGTGGACATGGGGATCGTG
>JBAZRS010000589.1:3138-3688 GCA_041662825.1 Victivallales bacterium
GCCATTTCGGCCTGGCAAAACCCGACGAGGATCCGCTGGATGTGATCTACCGAGCCACTAGCGAAGTATCCGGCGCGATAACGACTGCGGTGCTCATTACGATCATTTCCTTCCTGCCGATATTCGTGCTTACGGGTGCGGAGGGGAAACTCTTCAAACCGCTCGCGTATACGAAGACATTTGCGCTTTTCGCATCCATTTTCGTGGCGCTGACAGTTTTGCCGGCCCTGGCCCACATCCTGATGAAGAAGCGCAGGACAAGCGAAAGTATTAAGGGGGCGGCATATGTAGGGCTCATCCTGATCGGCCTCCCGACTGCGGTCTTCTGGCATTTCTGGGCCGGCGCCCCGATTGTCCTCGCCGGATTGATACTGCTTGCAGAACCGCGCATCCCGGAGCATCTCAGGATATGGTTTAAAAGGGCGGTATCCTGGAGCGCCGCGCTGTTTGTGCTCGCACTGCTGACCTTGCACTGGATGCCGCTGGGGTTGAGCACAAGCCTGACGAAAAACCTCATATTCGTTTTCGGCGTAAATATCGCCTGGACCTC
>JBAZRS010000590.1:0-3687 GCA_041662825.1 Victivallales bacterium
CCAGATCAAGCAATCATCTTTTCGATTCTTGACGTTGCTTTTTCATTTATCTATAATTACTTGGCTTTCTGCGAAAATCGCAAATCGCCCGGATCTGAGATGGACATCCAGAATCCGTTGCCGAGGCTGCCTGAGGCAACCTTCACCAGCAGCTCGTTGACGCCGGCCTTGAGCGGGACATCGACCTGGAACTGTCCCTTGAACGGGGCTCCACCGTGACTGTCCACATCCCTGACCAGTTCGCCGTTTATCCAGATCTTCGTCCAATAGTCCATGCCGTAGAGAAGTCGGACTCTGGACTCGGAAGAAGAATTTATGTAAGTGACTGCATAGCTGATTGACCCGGCGTAACGGTCGAACAGACGCCCGAGATTGATGAAATCGCTGGTGCCGTCGAGTTTCACCCAGCCGCGCTTCACCCCGTCCGCCACGTCGTATATGGCGGCGGGATCAATGCTGATTTCCGGAGGACGCCAGTTCTTTTCGCGCAAGGCCGCATCCACTTTGGCGCCGGTCTCACGGTCTCTGGAATCGCCGACGACGAACGGTCCTGCCGCCATCCAGTTGCCGGAAACGATATCGGCGAAGACTGGTGAAAGGTTGATGAAACGTATTGCCGTCCGGTCACCGGAAAGGCGTTTCAGCGAAAGTCGCATCTTGCCCTGGCGCAACTTGACGACGCCGTCAAGGCGGGCAAGTGCCGGACGGGGCGAGGACAGCTCGGTCACGCTTTTCAAAACGCCTGCAGATTTGCCGTCGATGGAAAGCTCGAGAGGGCCGAATCCGCCGCCGGAGACCAGTCCGAAATCGATGCCGGTCATGGCGTCGAAGGGAACATCCAGCTCGATTTCCAATACAGATTCCTTCGTTGTCAAGAGGGTTTCCCCGGGCCATATTTCAGCGAGCTGACCGAGTTCGGCTTTACCTTTGACGAGACGTTTGAAAAGGTCGTCAGGCGTGAATGCTCCATTGGGTGGGACTGGGGCGCCTATCTCGCGGAGGTTCGGCGGCTGCCGTTTGCAGCGGTTGTAAATGAGTCTCAGAGAATGATTTTCTGACAATGTCCGGACGCGCCAGAGATGCCCTTTGCCGAGTTCGGCCTTCGCCACTGCGGCAGCGCCCTCAAGTGTCTTCAGTTCGTCTGGGCGCAGTTCCACGCCGAGTTTTCCCGCCTTCGCTTCTGCAGAAAGTTTGACGAGGAATGACGCAATATTTTCCGCATGCTTGCGATCCGCTTCAGGCGCCTCGACTTTGACAGATGCGATCTCGGCACCGTCCTTAGCCATGAACGTCATGAGCTCGTAAGGTTTGAGTTCGAAAGAGATGCCCCCATCCTTCAGGGGAACCGCTTCCTTGCTCGTTAGCCGCTCTACTTTGTCCGTATTCTTGAGTGCTATCTGGACCTTTACCGGATAGCGTTCGCGGTTGACCGCGTAGAAGAGGAAGTTATCAGTTATCGGTGAACGGTTGTCAGTTAATCCTTTCTTGTCCGTCAACTGTTTACTGTTTACTAATGACTGATTACTTTTCCCAAGCTGTCGCACAGCGACAGGGTCTATGGCGCCTGCGACTGTGGAGAACGCTGCATCGGGCAGGGCGCGGAATTCGCGCAGGAAGTCGCGGAGGACGGGCTGTCCGACCGTGTAGGCGTTGCCGCCGTCGGCGAGGAAGGCGCTGTCGGTCTCGGCAAGCTGGACTGCCCAGCGTTCGTTTGCGTGGCGTCCGGCAGGGTTGACCACGCCGCTCATCCAGGTGCGCTTGGTGTCCTTGGGAAAACCTAGGGCTTCGGGTGGAACAACGTCTCCGGTTGCCTCGAAGTAGGCTGCGCCGTCCAGGAAGGAGCCGCGGCCGTCCGGAGCGGAGAAGCTTTTCATTGCGGCCGGATCGAGCAGTTCATCGCGCATCTTCTGAACCGCCATCTCGTCGCCCTGTCTGCGGCCGTAGCCGGCCCCTCCGACAAGAATGACGCCGGGGATGGCTTGGAGTTTGAGCGGATCGATTCCCGCCTCACGCGGATCCTGCACCTCTTCGGAAAAACTGTAGTTGGAGAGCACGACAAGATCGGGTTTAGCCTGTCGCACACGGGCGGCTATTCTTGCGTATATTTCCGTGATCTTGGCGCAGCGCCAGTCGATCCATTCCTTCTTCGCATTTGCCAGAAGCCAGTCATAGCGTTTGCGGAAGCGGTTGGCGTCACCTGCTTCGACAGGGATTTTTTTGCCAGTCTCCTTCTCGAAGAGGCCGACGGTGTAGTCGTCATAACCCCAGTCAAGGCTGTGGAAATTGTTGAATCCGGGATTGCACCAGCTCATGAGGCGCAGGCAGACGCCCTTGAGCGCCGGCGAATCCTTGTAGCGGTCCACGAACTCGCCGATCATGCCCAGATACCATTCCTGGTTTTTCGGCCAGAGCGGACTGTAGATGGGTTCGGTAGCCTTTGATTTCACAGCTCCGTTCCTGTTTGTGGCGAGATGCTGTTTTAATGGGTCTGCGTTCATCGGCCATTCCAGCTCGCGCGCCTCGGGATGGAACTCGCCGATGAAGTCCATGCCGTATTTTTCGCAGTTCATAATTACGGCTCGGACCAGGTCCTGGCTGTACGGGCCGCCGAAGTTGACGATTGTCATCCAGAGGGTGTCGCCGCCCATGTGCCGGATCGTGCGCGCCCAGCGGTCGGCGGCGGTGAGCATGCCGCTCATGGAACGGTCCGGCGGGCCGTACATTGAGACGAAGTTGCTGCCCTCCTCGTACCAGTTGCCGAAGTGGCGTCCGCCCGTGGCCGGCGTTTTGTTAAGCGGCAGATCCCCTTCGACCTGGTAGACGCGGATTTTTGCTGCTGCTGCCCGTCGGTTGTCGAGGGCCGGGATGATGAGGATTCTCAGGTCGGTGGTACGCGCCCAGTGCAGGATCGAATGGGTGAGCATCTGGTTGGAGAGGGAGAATTCGCCGCCGCAGTCGACACCGCCCGCCGTAGGATAGGCGTCCGGCGAGGCTTCGCGCACGGCGATGACATAGGTGCGGAGCGCGTCGTCTGGATAGTCCACCTCGATCTGATAGAGCTTCTGCTTTTCCGGAACCCCGACCTTGTAGGCGAACCATGTCGGATCGGTGGCGTTCATGTGTGCAAGGTAGCCCTTGTCGCCCGACTCGCGGTATGCGCCGGACGAACCGCGCACGACGCGGGTTCCCCCGCATGTGAAGTCCGGCTCCGCTGTCACGCAGTCGATCTCCTTTACAAGTTTCCTTTTGATCTCTCCACCGAGTGACTCCTTGCGGGTCGTATCTATTACGTTGAATGAAATCGGGCGGATGTCCTTTTTGTCGACAGCTTTTCCGTTAATTGTGAAAGAGACGGTGAATGTACCTTCTTTTCCGCAGGACAGATCGAGGGCGGTCAATGTAACGCCCGGAGTGTTTGGAAGAACGAGCTTTCTTTCCTCGGCGGTTTTCTGATTCTCCGTGACTATGGCGCCAAACTCGACCGGAGCCGCAGGCGATGCGGACTCGATCATGAGATGCAGGTTTTCCCCCTTGCGGAGGATTGTCCTGTCATCGGCCACGGTGGCGCGGATCTGTCCCGCGAGATTTTCAGGGGCAACAGCTTTTACTGTGAATCCCTCGATGGCAGGCATTCCCGTCCAATGTAATTTCTGGATGCGTATAATGTGGCGGATTCCCTGCTCAAGC
>JBAZRS010000591.1:0-3677 GCA_041662825.1 Victivallales bacterium
CCGGTTTAAATCCGGTCTATTTTCTATAAAAGCGTCGTCTTTATACTATATAGTGATTTTGTCAACTCAAATGGCGAAAATACGCTCAAAGATTGCTTTTTTCAGGCATATTATTTTTGCAAACATTGCGGCAGGAAACATGACATTGAGAAAGATGCCGAAAGCATCAAAGATTCGCCAGCACGGGGTTCGCTGATAAAATGATGTTATGCTCTATATACAAGGTTGAAAATTTTGAAGGATGGGCGCGTGGCCATAGGAGTTGTCAAGAAATAAACTTGTCAAGTTTATTTTTGAATGGCTCCTAAGATAAAATATTTAACCCTGTCTATGGTTACTCTCCCTTGATTTGAGGCGGGCAATGAGGCCATGGCCGCCTGGAACTCGCGTTAAAATCCTGTATTTTTAGAAATGCGGCCCAAAACGCGACATTTTTGAAAGAACCGGCTTGTTTTTTTTAAGGAGTGCAGTAATTTATAAATCCGTGCGTAGAAATTCCGGTGTGAATATTGTGCGGCATATTAAAAAAAAGTTAAAAAAGTTAAATGTTAATTTGCAAAAGTTTACAGAGTGATTAGATTAATCGCCTGTTTATGTCTTTTGTCGGGATGCCGGCTCGGGTGGCGGAATTGGCAGACGCGCATGGTTGAGGTCCATGAGGAGCGATCCGTGGGGGTTCAAATCCCCCCTCGAGCACCATTTGTCGTTTTTAGCTGAGCGATAAAGCATCGGAGAGAAAATGTGCGCAATTAAGTTGAGCTTAAGGTTTTACTGAATTGTAATCCGGCGCCCACATAGCTCAGTCGGTAGAGCACATCCTTGGTAAGGATGAGGTCAACGGTTCAAATCCGTTTGTGGGCTCCAAATTTTTGAGTGGTTTTCAGGTTAAAATTATATATAGTCAGAAACAAATAGTAAAACTCTAACGGTTAAAAAAATACCAGGAGGAAATAAGGATGGCTAAAGAAAAGTTTGAAAGAACGAAACCGCACGTCAACATTGGAACAATCGGCCACGTTGACCACGGCAAGACAACCCTTACCGCCGCTATCACCATGTGCCTTGCGAAGAAATACGGGCATGGCGTAGTGAAACGCTATGATGAAATCGACAATGCTCCTGAAGAAAAAGAGCGCGGCATTACCATTAATACTGCCCACGTCGAATACGAAACCGAAAAACGCCACTATGCGCACGTTGACTGTCCGGGACATGCCGACTACGTCAAGAACATGATTACCGGCGCCGCGCAGATGGACGGAGCTATCCTCGTTATCGCCGCGACTGACGGCCCGATGGCCCAGACCCGCGAACACGTTCTCCTGGCCCGCCAGGTAGGCGTTCCCTCGCTGGTGGTATTCCTGAACAAAGTTGACGCGCTGGACGATCCGGAACTGCTCGAACTCGTTGAAATGGAAGTCCGTGAACTGTTGACTAAGTATGATTACCCCGGAGATGAAATTCCGGTGGTCAAAGGTTCCGCGATGAAGGCTGCTGAAGCCGAAGGCGACCCGAACAATCCGTGGTGCCAGGGCATTCTGGAACTGATGAAGGCGGTTGATGATTACATCCCGCAGCCGGTCCGTGAAATTGACCAGCCTTTCCTGATGCCGATTGAAGACGTGTTCTCCATTGAAGGGCGCGGCACGGTGGTGACCGGCCGTGTCGAACGCGGAATCATCAAGCTCAACGAAGAAATTGAAATTATCGGCTTGAACAAGAACTCCAAGACTACCGTTATCGGCATCGAAATGTTCCGCAAGCTGCTTGACGAAGGCCGAGCCGGCGACAATATCGGTTGTCTGCTCCGCGGGACTAAGAAAGATGATGTCGAACGCGGCCAGGTTCTGGCTAAGCCGAAATCAATCACTCCCCATACCAAGTTCAAAGGCGAAATCTATGTTCTGTCAAAAGAAGAAGGCGGCCGTCATACTCCGTTCTTCACCAACTATCGCCCCCAGTTCTATTTCCGCACCACGGACGTAACCGGCATCGTTTCACTCCAGCCCGGAGTCGAGATGGTAATGCCCGGCGACAACACCACGATCACCGTTGAACTGATCGCTCCGATCGCTATGGAAAAGACTCTGCGCTTCGCTATCCGCGAAGGCGGGCGTACTGTTGCCTCCGGCAGAGTGTCTGAAATCATTGAGTAATATATAAAGTTATTCGATAATATGTTTGTCCCGGGCAGTTGGCAAAATCGGCTGTCCGGGATAATTACACTAAACAAGCAAGGTGAATCATGGCGCGTGAGATTATAACATTGGAATGTACGGAGTGCAAGAACCGCAACTATACGTCCAAGAAAGAAAAGCGCAATACTCCGGAGAGGCTTGAAAAGAAGAAGTTCTGCAAATTTGACCGCAAGCATACTCTTCACAAGGAAACGCGCTAGGCCGGCGGATATGGTTATTGTATTAGGAGTGTAGCTCAGTTGGCTAGAGCAGCGGTCTCCAAAACCGCAGGTCGAGAGTTCGAGTCTCTCCGCTCCTGCCAGTTTTAAAAGCCTGGAATATTTTAAGGAAAGAAACGGAATATGAACAGCAGTTTTATGGGCAAAGTCAGACAGTTTATCGCTGATACCATGGCTGAACTTCACAAGTGCACCTGGCCGGGTAAAGCAGAGTTGTTTGAGTCAACAATACTTGTAATCATTGCGATTGCCATTCTTTCATGTTTCGTGGCGGGCGTAGATCAGGTTTGCATTTTTATAATTAAGCTCATTACCGGGACTTTGTGATTTTTCATCTATAAGGAATTTCTATACTATGCAGGATGAGACAAGAGAAAAAGGCAAATGGTATGTAGTGCATACCCTTTCCGGACAGGAAAACAAGGTCAGGGAATCTATTCTCAGACAACTGGCGATCGAAAATGATGATATTCCGGTTTACGAAGTATATATCCCGATAGAAAAAGTTTCAGAAGTCCGCCAGGGCAAAAAAACGACTACCACCCGCAAATTCTTCCCCGGCTATATTCTCGTAAGAATGGATTTGTATAAAGAGGGCAGCAAACAGGTTGATGAAAAAGCCTGGTACTTTATTAAGGACACTCAGGGCGTAATCGGCTTTATCGGCGGCAGCGGGAATAATCCAATGCCGCTTTCTGATTCGGAAGTCGCCGACCTGTTGCATCAGGTCACTGTGGAAGAAGAAAAAGTCAAGCCCAAGATTGCGTTTGAAATCGGCGAAGCCGTCCGGATCAAAGATGGCGCATTCGAGAACTTTGAGGGCAATATTCAGGAAATTGACAATGAGCGCGGCAAGTTGAAACTGATGGTTTCAATTTTCGGGCGCTCAACTCCCGTGGAATTGGAGTTCTGGCAGGTCGGCCGCGAATAATTTTCGCCGCCGGTACTTTTATATTAATTTTGACATGCATGTGGAAGAGAACCTGTCATTTCGCACCACATAATGTCGGATGGAGATCATTATGGCAAAAAAGGTTACAGGAGAAATCCGGTTGCAGATTCCTGCGGGGGCCGCTAATCCGGCGCCGCCGATCGGGCCAGCGCTCGGTCAGGCAGGGGTTAACATCATGGATTTCTGCAAACAGTTTAATGCTGCCACTCAAGCCCAGAGTGGATTGATCATCCCGGTCGTGATCACTGTTTATCAGGATCGCTCTTTCACTTTTATCACCAAGTCGCCGCCGGCATCCGTGCTGATCAA
>JBAZRS010000592.1:0-3669 GCA_041662825.1 Victivallales bacterium
TTTGCAACGTTCCCAGATCTGTCATGTAAAGAGCAACCGCAACCGCCAGAGGGGCGAGCAACCATTGCACGGCGATCTTAATCAATGAGCGAATCCGCATCCGGTGTCGGTTGGCGCGCTCCAGGTCGGCCGCAAGATCGGCGGGTGTTCCCATGGCGCGTATGGCTTCATCTGCCGCCGCATCCGGGTCGAGGCCGTTAGCCTCCGCCTCACGTTGGTGTTCCTCAAGATGCGAATGCAGTTCAGCCCGGACGTCCAGGCGAAGTTCAGGATCATTTTTCAGACCGGCCGTTGCGGCGTTGAGGAACTCTTCAGATCGTTTCTGTTCATCCATTACAGCACCTGTCCAAATTATTTTTAATCGAGCCCTTATGCCGGTTGCGTCAACAGCAGGGCGTTTACGGCCTTTGAAAAGCTTGCCCATTCGCCCTTGCGCGCCGCCAAAGCCGCAGTCCCCCGCTTTGTAATATGGTAGTACTTGCGCCGGCGACCCGAGTCCGCCTCAACCCAGCGGCTCTGAATCAGCTTGTCTCCTTCCAGGCGGTGAAGCCACGGATACAGTGTGCCTTCCTTCCAGTCGAAAACATTGCCGCTGCGCTGGTTTACGGTCTTGATGATCTCATACCCGTACATCTCGCGCTCGCAGATGAGCTGAAGTATGACAGGTTCGATGCTGCCCTTTACCAGATCAGGTGAGAATTCCATCTTAGTCACAGCCTCCTTCTTGTGGCGCCAGCGCAAGGCACTGATGCAATTTGCGTAATACCTCGGAATCATATGCTATCATACATCGGATCACGAGGCTTGCAAACGCAGGGAGAAACAATTATGAGGTTTTCCGCAATGCGTCGGCCTTTATTGATTGAATTGATCTGGAGCTATAGATCCGACGGATAATCAGCTTGCGTTAACTTGATCGTACAGGAAATTCTATTTTAGTCTTGGATAAAATTTTTATTTTAGATTTAACGCTGAAAGCGTGCAGTAATATAGCCTATGGTTTCAACCATAGGGACTATAATTATGATGATTGCGTCCTGAAGGGACGGAGTATATACATATTTTGGGGTTTGCCCCTTAAAAACAACTCCGTCTCTTCAAGACGGATGTGGTGTGTATGATCTACCTGTGGTTGAAACCACAGGCTATATTACCTTATCCCTCCGGGATAGAGAGAAAGTTACTGTAAGAATAAAGAAAGTAACAGAATTAAACATCATGAAAAATCCTGTTATCCTGTCAAAATATCTTAAATGAAAACTCACCTTACCCCTTGCTTATCCGGAGGATGCACTCCCCCTCCTGCAAAGGTTTGGCTGGCGAAATGTTGAGACGATATAATCGATTCCCCCAGACCGGGACAAGGAGCGGATCATCGACAACCTTCTCCTCCACCGCAGCTTTGAATTCAAAACCGAGGATTTCCATGAGAATGCTTTCTCCGTCTGAAACCGGGATTTTCCATACTCCAGAAGAATCCCGGACTGGCCGGTGAAGTGTCATTAGGCTTAAGGACAAGTCATCTGTCGGGGCAAGAAGTTCGAATTCATCCTTGATTTCAACTGCGGCAGATTTCCCTCTCAGGAGACGGCATGTCCTTTTCCAGCTCTTCATGCCGGCCCCAGCAGGATACGCTTTAGCGACATCGAGAGAGAATTCGACCTGTTTGTCATCGGCTTTGTAAGCAACATCGCTCGCTGCAAAGGTTCTTCCGGCAGCCTGATGAACACCGTTGACAGTGGGAAGGTTATGCCATGCCGACTGCATCGTCCATATGGAATAACGCTCGGGACTGAATGTCTTTGCCGTATAGGTCTCGACTCCGATATCGATGATGGCGGGACGACCATTCCAGTAGACGATGAAATTCCCTACATCGTTGTGGTTGTGACTTTCGGCATTATGCCCGGCCTTGGCGGAAAGATAGAAACCGTTGGAGCTTCCTGCTTTTTCCCGCGCAGCCATTACCTGAATGTCGGACATCCATACATCGCGGAGGAAAGGAGGCTGGGACTTGTCGCTCTCTATGCTTGACCAATTTAAAAGAGATGGGAGAAGACGTGTGAAGCTAGCACAGAAACTGATGGCAAGAGGCGAACCTAGCTCATGATGCAGATACGCACCGAGCATCTGCATGCTCCTGTCCCCAATACGACAGCCGTAACGATGGATAAGGTCAGGCGTTATGTTCTTGACAATCGCACCTCCGTCTCCGATGTTGATGAAATAGCTCCTGTCAATGTGTGTCCGGGTAATGTATCGGCCTATCTCCTTGACCAGCGGTTCACCGTAGAAGTCCAGCTTCCCTGAGCTTGCCCAGTACAACTGCTCCAGGCAGTCAAAAAAAGATCCTCCCGCCTGAAACCAGTACGACGGTCCTTCATCACAACCGCCATCCGGGCCGTATCCCTCAATGAAGCGGTTTAGGCTCTTAAGGATTCTTCTGACAGTATCATGCCTTATCTTTGCATCCGGCTCAAGGAGAAGGACGGTTGTCAGACAGTTCGAATTGCACCACGGGTTCCAGTTGTTGACAGGATCGTTGTCCATAAATCCAGTCCATTTGAAATCACCCTTGAGAAACGGCTCGATAATCCGCACACGTGCCTCATCACTGATCCTCTCTGTGATCAAAGGTGTCACGGTGTCAAGACGCTTCCCGAGGAGATAATGCGTCCATGACAGCAATGATGAAGTCTCTGCCGCGAAGAGATCTACGTAAGGGTGGTGGACGTCGGGCAGAGGCTCCCGTCCGCGCGGCACCACGTTGTGGGCCGGAAGTATCCATGAGGACTCCTCGCAAACAGCCCAGAGGCCGTTTACGATGTCGTCAATGAAACGCCCCTGCCCTTCGACGCACTCGGCGGCTACCAGGGAACCAAGGGCAAGCCTCCGTTCAAAATAGATTTTTTCGTATTTCGCGCGGTTGCCATCCCTGAAGAAATCCATGAAACGGGTTGCCGGAAGCGCGGGCCACTGGAAAAGCAGATACTTCTCGCCGTTCGCGACGACCTTGTTTCTCAACAGCTGCGGCAATGCGTTCCATGTTTCCCTCTCCTCCCATTTCGGAAAAGGATGATAGCTCTCACATGCAAGCAAGCTGCTGCATATCGACTGGAATCCGATGTTGAGAAATACGCCTTCCGATTTATTCTTCATTTCTTCCGCTCTCCTGTTTTTAGATGCAAATTCAAATATTGTTGTTTTTATTATGCCATCTGGCCTGGATTACTAATCGTATCGAAATAGAATAGAGCCCCCAACGGGTTTATCCCGTTGGTGGGGTCTAAACAATTATGAGACGATCAGTAACTGTAATCACGAAAGATTGGTTTTCAAAACGCAGATGCTGGTTCGACAAGAAGATCATCCATCAGCAACTGGAATTCACCGGTTGAACCAGGGACGATTTGGATTGAAAGCCGTCTGTCGGGCCCTATTGAAACCAGCGGTTCCACCTCTGCGCTGTCACCACACGGTTTCCAGGATCCGTCCTTCTCTTTGCGTTCAAGGACGGCACTGCCATTCTTCCCTTTCCCGGCTTCCAGAGGCAGGATCACCACAAGGCGGTGCCAGACGCCAAATTCAATGTCGCCAACGCCAGCCCCTTTCCTGACTCTGACCAGACTCGCCTTTCCGCCGTTCACCCGCAGCTCTGCAAGTTCGCTC
>JBAZRS010000593.1:0-3660 GCA_041662825.1 Victivallales bacterium
ACGAATCCGGTTTTCAGGGCGGGGGAATCCTTCTTAAGCCTGAAATCGAACTTTGCGGCATTCCTGAATCCAGGGTCTTCAAAGATCGAGTGCAGGTCGCGCCCGAGTTTGCGCCATTCATCGAAAGACAATGTCTCTTCCGGTTCTCCCCACTTGACGGACATTGCTATTTTCCGGCCTGTGGCGGTGCTCCAGAAAAGATTGGTGTCGCTCTTTATGATGTCCTTTTTGAAATCCGCACCGTAGCCATTCATGAATATCGGCTTGTCCTTGGTGAGTACGATATTCCTCTCGAAGGTGAATGAACTGTGGTCTTCCCCTCGGCTGAGTGTTATCTGGGCTCCGCCCCTGCCAAGTGCGAAGATATTGTTCCTGATTGTGTTCTCCCTCCCGTAATGGGTGTGGAAAGGCTCAGATTTTAAATCATAGCAGATATTGTTCTCGACGATTATATGCGAGCTTCCCTCGTCAAGGTAAACTCCCCATCCGCCGTAACTGTATGAATCAACGTTGTGGATGAGATTGCCCCTGATGACGGTTCCCGGCTGGACACCGAGGGTGTAAATTCCGCCGATGTCGTGGATGTGGTTGAACTCGATCTTGTTGTCCTTGGAAACAGAATCCGCATATCCCCATATCCAACCGCATGAAATCCCCGTGTAATAAAAATGGTGGATATGGTTGTGTGACAAATTGTTCCCGAAAGAGTGCATCGAGATTATGCCGCAGGCGCTCTGGAAGAGGTGTCCGCCGGAATGTATGTGGTTGTCGGTGATACGGTTGTTTCCGGTCCTCAGTTCTTTCGGGCCGTTGGCGTCGGCGCCGTTCAACTTTATTCCGCCTGCGCCGAGATCGGCAATTGTGTTTCCGACAACTGAAATGCCGGTGCAGCCGCTTCCGATGTTGATCCCATACCAGCCGATGTTGCGGATCTCGCAATTTGAAATCGAACAGCATCTCGCACCCGACAGGTCCAGGGCGCCCGGCAATGTCGCCGCAGACTGTGAATCGGAGCCGTACTCCATGTCGTCCTCGGGCATGCACCAGGCTCTCCCCTTCAACTGTCTGCCTTCGGTATTTTCAAATGTCAGATTCTCAAAGCGGATGTACTCCGCATATTCGTTCTTCTCGGGATTTCCTGATATCTTGAGAAGCTGTTCCAGGACAGGTGCGCAGGTTCTGGCATTCTCAGGTTTCTCCCCCTTCATCGGAACATAGAAAAGTTCGCCGGTCTTCCTGTCCAGGTACCATTCCCCTGGTTCAGTCAGCGCTTCAAAGACATTCTCCACGAAATATTTCGACCATTTGTCGGAATAGCCCTCGTTGAGAGCCATCCTGCTCTTCCTCGAAGTCGTCACAAGTCCCTTCTCCGCATCAAAAGATTTGATGGGAAGTCTGTCTTCTATCCAGTAGTGGAGGACGACGACTTCTACGTCGGTGAGGTTCTTCCAGTTCTTTATGTCGCCATCGTTGCAGTAGAACTCATTCACCCCTTTCTTTTTCTGGGCTTCTCCCTCTCCGGGCACGCTTTTGACCATCAGGAAATTGCGGTTCTCGTAACTCACCTTTGGCAGCCTGGCGCGGACTCTGCGGACTCCGTCAATGAAAAGCTGGCGGAAATACCATTTGCCGTCCCTGACTTCCGGGATTACGGTCTTCCATATTTTCATCCCGTTCAATTCGACGATCTTCCAGCCCTTGATTTCCCTGCCGCCGTTTATGACGGCCTTTTCCCCGGGATAGGACGCGTATGTGACCGGCGCCGAGTCTTTCGCCTCGAAAAGCAGGGGCCTGTCAATGAAATAAGTCCCTTCGCGGAGCCATACTGTTATTTCTCCGTCGAGGCATCCGGTTTTCTTCAGCTGGTTCACCGCCGCCTTGGCCCTCTCAATCGTCCTGAACGGTCCGTCGGTCTTTTTCTTGTCTGCTGCCGCTAGTTTTCCCGACCACTTGTCGTCGCCGTCAAGTGAAACGAAAATATCCCCGTCATTTATCATCCTGTTTTTCATGTTTGTCGAGCCTTTCTTTATGTTAATTTTATTTAAGCATCCCAAATCCAATAAAACAAGAGCACGCTGAAGCCGTGAACACCAACAAGAGGAGAATGTGTGATACTATAATCCGGTTGATTGTTTTGTCTTCCGTTGGTGTTCACGGCTTCAGCGTGTCTTAAATTCATGTTGATTTTGCCTTCTTCCGTGAGCTCTGGCGGTATTCGGAAGGGGTGGAGCCGATGCGCTTGTGGAAGATGCGTGAGAAATAATATGCGTTGTCCAGGCCGATGCGGTGCGCAATCTCGCCGACAGGCAGATCAGTGAAATTAAGCAGCTCGCAGGCGGAGTCGAGTCTTTTCCGGATCAGGTAGTTCAGCGGGGATTCGCCGATGCGCTGCTTGAATATGTGCCTCAGGTAGTCGGGGCTGATATAGAGGTTTCCGGCAAGTTCCTGCAGGTCGATGATCTCGTCGTATCTTGTGTCGATCATTTTTTTCAGCGCGATTGCGTGGTCCTGACTGGGATTCTTCTCTGAAACAACCCCGGCAATGCGGTGAAGCTCCAGCACCAGCCAGCCGGCGAGGATGTCGAGCCTTTCCTGGTTGTTCTTTCCCTTCGGGGCCTTTATCTCCTGCAGGATCTGTTCGGCGCATTTCATCACGCTTTCATCCGCCTTCAGCATTTCCGAAGGCAGTTTCTCGGCGCCGCAGCCTGTCACTCCGACACAGACCTGTATCCCCGGGGTTTCGGGAATATAGCAGTGATCCGTGCCCGGCTGATATATTGAGACGCAATTTGGCCCGTGTTTCAGGTGTTGCTTTTTCTGAATGAGCCGTCCGGTTCCCTTCAGATAACATACTATTTCGGTGCAGGCGTGGCTGTGCATTCCGCAGGGATGTTTGACATCGGTTTTAACTTCCGCAGCAAACACGCAACGTGTCGTAGCCATTTTCTCAAACCTCCAAAAAGTACAAAAAGAGTGCATTTCTCCGGAATTGTAGGCGGCATATTGTAATTCAATGTCGTGATAAGTCAATAAGGATACCATTGCGGTGCATTTTTCCGGAATATAAGCGACCATTCTTACGGAATGCAAAGAAAATGAACTATATTACCCGCCTTTAGGGAACCTCTAAAAATTCGCATGTGGCGCGTTGCGGAAGATTTTTGAAAGCTCAAAAAGAATTTCTGAACGGAGGCGTATCAATAGATACGCCGAGAGAAGAATATTCTTTCTTGAGCCAAAAAGATCCGCAACCCGAAGGGAGACAGATTCTTATGGATTCCGCCGTCGTCGCAAATCCAGTCACAGCCCGCAATGGGGCTGCTCCTGGCGTTCGCTCCTTGTCGGCTCTCCATAATCTCCTGTCTCGCGCCATATGCCAATTTTTAGAGGTTCCCTTTAATCAAATATTATCATGAAGGAGAATACATGAATAAGAAAATTATTAAACCGGCATCTGGTACTGTAAAAATCCTGGATCCCGGGCCAATGAACAGACGTCGGGACATGTTTTACGCCCGTGCCCGAGAGGCGATGTTTGAGTGGGTGAATCCGGATGGTACGCCGCGAACGCAACACAAGGTTTTTGCCGGAACAAGCGAGGGGAACATCTATCCGAACCGCGAACCGTTCCGCAGTCTGCCATGCCTGTACAGCGGCGAA
>JBAZRS010000594.1:0-3640 GCA_041662825.1 Victivallales bacterium
TGCAATCCACCTCCATATGCGCGGCCTGCCTTTAATACCGAATCGCCGGGAATGGTATTCAATATATTAAGAAACTCTAGGATTTTCGACCTGTTGCAACCTAGGAAATCTTTCAAATCCCGAGTAGGATAAAGATTCAAGAACACATTTGTGACAACTGCTGTTGATAAGTTGGCGAAGAACCTGATCGGACAAAGGCGGCTGCTATTCGAACGGCCCATATATGATGCGAGGAAGAGCGCCGGTTCTCTCTTCTCCTGAAAATACCAGACATCCCGTGATGCGCAGATGTATCTAGTTGGCAGTCCTTTTGCAACTCCCTCTTCCAGATAAGCCCAGAGGCCGGGGTATTTGCGTTTTACTTCGTCAGGCGATGCCGTGCAGTCAAGAAGGTAACGGAATTCTTCTACCTTCGGCGTCCCGTCTGGATTGGCTTCAATCACAGGTTCATGGACAAAACGCGGACTCGGTAGGATTGGCTTGAGGAATATCTTTGGTATCTCGTACTTCCGTACTGTCTCCTCGTCGATGATGAAATAGTCATTCGCACCCGTGGCGATTCCTCTGCGTACTGTTACCATGTCCTTAATTCTAAGCTCGGTTGTATGTGTGCCAGTGGGTGAAAAATGTGACATTGTCCACTTGCTCATGCCGCGCATTTGAGAAAGCGGTATCGACTTGCTTTCTTTGGGATTGAGATAGTCACAACCGGAAGACATCTCGCATGAAGATTCACCGGATGGTTTATTCTTCCGATATGTGACAATGCATGACGAAACCAACGCATCGTCGAATTGGACTTCATCCGGATCAAAGTGGTGTATTGACAGAAGTGAAACTCTGGTAGTCAGATATTCCCGAAGCACGCTTCCGTAATTAACATAAAGGAACTCGGCAGGCAGGAGCCATGAAGCGACTGCCCCCTCGGCCAAAAGGGCATCAGCGATAAGCATGAAATAAACGTACAGTCCTGACAGTCCACTCGGCTGTAATCCAAGACGTTTTGTGATCAACGCCTGAAGTTGGATTTTGAGTTCAGGCTGGAGATGATGATGCCTGACATACGGAGGATTCGTGCATAACAGATTAAACTTGCCGAAATTGTCCGGATTCTCAGCGAAGTTCAGGAAATCGCAGTGGATGAGTTGGAGGCCTAGAGGTGACCATATTGCATTTGCAGTGTCTCCGTAGGCTGCATCTATTTCGCATCCTACCGCATTGGAAATCCGAGATTTATCTGCATTGCACATCAGGGCGCTGAAGAAGACGCCTGTGCCTACAGATGGTTCGAGGAATGCCAGCGGCAAATTTGGAGGAAGATGTTTTAGTGATTGTGTTACCATCTGGCATGCCAGAGGAAATGGGGTGGAAAACTGTCCAAGTTTATTGCGTTCTTCTGCGCTTTTTAGAGAGTCCGCCTTTTTTTGGGCGATGGCTCTCTGCTCTTCTTGCGGTTGGCTTTTTTCTACCGTGTAAACCGGTGGGATTTCGCTTATTTGGACTTTTTTTTTATGCCCTGCTGAAAGCAGTTGTGCAAAGTCACTTGTCCGGTGTTCCCAGATCCAGTCAATGCCCTCAGCCGCTTCGTATCCAAGATAGCCGGGCTCGAAATAACCGCAAAGGTAGAGCATGAATTGGGTGGAATTGCCGTACTTCTCTTTTAGCTGTCGAAACTTTTGTGCCTCTTCTTTCCGTCGCTTGTTGGTATTGGTTGCGTCGCCAGCTGATTTCGCCTCGATCAGGAGAGGCATATCGCCATCTTTTGATGTTAATGGCTTTATTACGCAATCGATAGGAATGTTAACTTCTGTTTTCCTTTTGCCTGCCGGTAGAGAAAGGCGAAAAGTGAACGTCCCGAATGGCATTGCTCTCGGGTCTCTAGCTGCATCGGTGGTGATCTCTCTGTAACCATTCTTTTTGAGCCATTGCTTGAGGGTTGCCAATTGGCGTTTCTCTTGGGCGTTCCTGATAATAGGATCGGAGGAAGCTCCGCACATTCGATCCGCGATTACGGTTGCGGCTCTGTCAATCTCCTGTTTAGAAGGTTTTGTCTTTGTGGAAATCCATGGAATCAAATCGCTATCAATCAATTCCGCCAATACATCGCAAAGTTTCTGTAGATTTTCTTGAAGTTCAACCGCAGACATGCGCTTAGGGAGACGTGGAGGTTCATCTTCCTTTCCCTCCATGGCACTTATCATGGACTTTCCAACATATGCCAACCCCATGAGTCGGTCGCGTGCAAGTGGTGGAGCTGTCACCATTCTGAGAACGGGGAGTAGCCCCGGTGAAGACCGAAGGACGTCTGGAACAATTCGCGTGAGATTGGTTGTTTTGCTGAATGCATCAAGAACAGTAGCTGTGGTAATGACTCTCTGTGTCCTGTAAGTCTCCGGTGCAAAACGGATGAACCAGTCGTTGTAGAAGTCGATTGACCGTTCAACATCGGCTTTCCATAAATGTGTTTTGTCGGCATTGATCGGCATTTGAACATCCTAAATGGTTTCTGTTTGACACTCAAGTTAAAGATTGAAACTATTATGATTCTTGCGGATTTTCAAGAGAATAACGCCTTTTCCGTTGGATTTTCATTTTTTAATAAAAAGAATTCACAAATCCAGTTTATCCTGTTATCCTGTCAAAAAAGAAATTTCTTCACTTTATTTTCTTGGGTTTGCATAGATGTTTTTTCTTTTTTGAAACGGCGTCGCATTTCTTGCAGATGAAATTGCCTTTCTTGTCCTTCGATTCCGATTTCCCCTTGAGGCACATTTTGTATTCCCCTCTTTTTATTTTAAAGCTTTAATATAGGTTAACCGCATGTGAATATTGTAATATAACCACAAAGTCACAGAGACACAAAGTTAATTTAAAGTTAGGGGATTTTAATGTTTATGAGCACCCGGTATCCAACTCAATTTCAAATCTCCACAGGAATTCACTTTTGGAACATCTCCGTGCCTTTGCGCCTCCGTGTTTGATTTAACATGACGGGGGCAAGGGAAATCAGTTAATGGGCGACATAGTAATAAAAGTGGAAAATGTCAGCAAAAGGTATGGGAGCATCCATGCCGTGGACGGGCTTAGCTTCGATGTCTCATCTTCGACCTGTTTCGCCCTGCTCGGCCCAAACGGCGCCGGCAAAACGACCATGATGAAGATGATTTACGGAAAGGCGGAAAGGGATTCCGAGTCTTCCGGAAAGATTGATGTTTTCGGGTTCGACCCGGCAAATGACGAACTTTCCATAAAATATCTTTCCGGAGTCGTACCCCAGGACAACAATCTCGACGAGGAGCTGAACGTTGAGGAGAACCTGAGAGTCTACTCGCGATTCTATGATATTACCGGTAAAAAGGCGCAGGACAGGATTGATTTCCTGCTTGAATTCCTGGAGCTTTCAGAAAGGAAGAAGGCCGCCATCAGGGAGCTTTCCGGCGGCATGAAAAGAAGGCTTGTCATAGCGCGGGCGCTGATCAACGAGCCCAGGCTTCTCATTCTGGACGAGCCGACAACCGGCCTTGACCCGCAGGTCAGGCATGTGATCTGGGAGAAATTAAGGCACCTGAAGCAGACCGGCACGACTCTCCTCCTTACCACGCATTACATGGAGGAGGCGTCCCAGCTCTGCGATTCCGTG
>JBAZRS010000595.1:0-3632 GCA_041662825.1 Victivallales bacterium
TTTCAGCAATCACAATACCGAGTTTCTTTGTAGCGGCCATTGCGCCGTATTTATTGTAAACCTGGACGGGATCCATGTCCGGATGAGCGTCATAGTCGGGTTTGTTGCCGGTTATGTCCTCTTTCACCTGTTTGACGGTCATTGACAGAAATTCCGCGGCATCTTCGCGCGGACTATTTTCGAGGGAAACAAGCTTTTTCTGAAAAGCGGATGCCTTTTTAAGTTTACTTTCTTCTTCTGCGAGTTCATTCAGCTGCTTTTCGGCTTCTTCCCTGGCAAGTGGTTCACCGGCCATCGCCTGGTAAAAACTGCCATAAGCGGTTTTCATGAGAAGCGCATAAGTCGGATCAACTTCGCCGCCGGACCGGGAAAGAATATTCTGTCTCCGGAATTCTACTGAGCCGAGTTCCTTTGATTCTCTTGCTTCAAGCTCTTTGTATTTCCGCGTCTTCTCCCTGTTTTCCACTGTCACGGCATTGTCCAGCTGGATTCCGTTTTCATTCATGCTTACGCCGGCAATGCCGTGCTCAGTCTGCCAGGCGTTGAACATTTCGGCAGCTCCCAGCGTCACTTTTTCATGCAGGTGCCACATGTTTTTGAGATAAGATCCCATGGCGGACTTGCTTTCCGGGGCTTTTTGTCCGTTTAGGATTGCGCCGATCTCGCCGTATGCCTGATCGACGGAAAGCGGTTTGCCGTGGAATTTTTCTATGAAAGTGTCAAGTGAACTGTAAACTGCGGGGATATCCTCCGCTTTGCCGTTGGCATAATAGGCGGTCAAAGCCTGCCGTTTGCCTTCGGTTTCGTCGTCGCCCATCCATTTGGGATCGGAGAATGCGGAACGGATCTTGTTATTCACCCATACCGGAGGCCTGCCGTTGCCGGCCACCTTCTGAAAGCCTGCGGATTTCGCAATAAGGTCTTCATCCGGTACATCGTCCATTTTAATCTGGTCCAGGGAGAGTGGGGCTTCCTGCTGATTTGCGGGAGACATGAGGGAAGTGTCGGGAGTTTCGTCAATGACAATGCCGTCGGCAAGATAATCATTTTGCATAGGAATATGTCCCGTCGTTATAGATTATGACTTTGCGCCCGTCGGGAGCGGTGCCGGTGCCCTTCACCTGCCTACCCGTATCCGGCTTCACCAGGGATTCTGCGGACTTCGCAGATTTCGGGGCGAATTCGGACTGGAGTTTTGACAGGGCGTTGCCTTCATAGATGTCTTTAACGCGTCCTTTAATTAGGGTCTGCGCCTCTTCGGGAGTGGTTTCTGGGTTCGCTTTCATATAGGAATTCCACCATATCTGGGTTTCAGTGAGTCGGCGCAGCTGGTCGGCCTTGGTGTTTGTTTCCGTGTTCCATCCTTGCGGATCAGATATGAGTTTCTTTTTCATCCAGTAGCCGGGAATATTTATTCCCTTGTCATGAGCCTGTTTGATAAGGGTCTGTCCCTGTTTCCATACCGGATTCTTCTGATATGTGAAATGTTCGTTTGCAGTGGAATCGACAAACTTGAGCATGGAAAGCGTCTCTTTAGGTTCAAGGTCCATTTCATAGACAGCATCCTTGGCGGCTTTTACCTGCTTCAGGCGTTCGCCCGGATCGTCCGCCCATTCCTTCTTGTATATGTCGAGCTTGGCGGAATCAATATTCATTGAAAGATTAAGTTTGTCCGTCTCTGATATCTCCTTGCCAACTTCATTCATAAGCCTGTCGTCATATCTGGACTGGGCTTTGTGCAGGCGGGTCTTGTCGGCATTTTTCAGGGCGGAATTGTCTATGTCCTCGTGTGACAGCTCTCCCGCCTCCATCCTGGCGCCCATGTCCATCATTGCGGAGTTCGCATATTCGGTGTACTTGTTTTTCGCATAGTCGAGTGCGCGGTCGCGGTTCTGGGGGGATATCTTCGGGCGACCGTCCTCGCCGTTGAAGTTCACATAGTCGCCTTTGGCGTTCCGTTCTGCGAGTTTCGCATCAATGTCCGGATCTGCGCCCATGTCAACGGCCTGCCGCAGTTCTGACCAATCGGAACGCTCCTTCACATATCCGCCTATTTTCGTCCTCGCCTTCTCATCGAACTCTTTTTCGTGTTCTGTGAAATAGCTGTTTGCATACTGGATGTCGTCCGCGGCCAGTGCGGCATTGATTACAGATGAATGGAGATCCGTCTGAAATCCGCGCTTCATTTCCGCGAGCCTTGCGGAATTCGCAGGAATGCCGTGCAGGGTGCCGATGGAATCTATTGTTGCCAGTCCGTTCTCAATCTGGGTGCGGATGGCATTCTGATTGTTCCAGTTCAGGCTTGCGTCATTGATGTTGCTCTTGAGCAGCGCGTCGTTCTGTTCGTCGTGCGCCTGGAGAATCTGCGAGGCCTTGTGACGGGCGACACTGCTCAGGTTGTTTGCGCGTTCGGAGGCAAAGAATGAATTAAATGCGCGGCGCGAACCGTCGGGCAGGTTCTCCGTATGCTTCTGGTAGATCTCAGTCATGGCCTTGTCAGTGTCTTCCATGGCGGTCATGGTGTCGAGGCCTTTACGGGTATAAATGCCATTCTGCGGATTCCATAGCACGTTGCGGATCTCGTCATCAGCCTTCAGGAAAGCGTCCTTGGCCAGCAGCGCGTCCTGGTCGGCCTTGATACGCAGGGCGAAACTTGCATTGTCCATGCCGAGATTCTGCATTTCGTTGCCGCGGCGCTGCGCATCCTGTCCGATTCTAAGCTGGTTCTCAACTCCGGCAGCGTTGA
This sequence comes from Victivallales bacterium, assembly GCA_041662825.1. Taxonomy (GTDB): domain Bacteria; phylum Verrucomicrobiota; class Lentisphaeria; order Victivallales; family GWF2-50-93; genus GWF2-50-93. The sequence goes on from JBAZRS010000595.1 coordinate 2,747, forward strand.
ACGCATCCGCCGGTGGCGCGGATCCCTGCCGGACTGACGGTATGCCCATTAGGCCGGTATTAGATTCGAAGATGGGAACTCTCACGGTAAATCCTCCTAAGATTGCATTGTTGTGCCCGGTCCCGAATAACTGCCGGTGTATGAGCCGCCGGTAGTGTCATACCAGCTTTTCGCCTCCCACTTTGCGCCCTGGGCGTAATCGTAATCTCCGGTGGGATTCTGTCCGAATGAGTTCTGGTTCATGGCCTGCGCGGCGAGCGGCGCGCCCTTGAGTCCGGACATCAGGGGGCCGTTTGTAAGGAAAGACATCAGCGAGAACACGGCATTGTCCCGGCCTGCGCGATATGCGTTGCCTCCGGCAATTTCAAAATTATCGGCGGCGGCGCGATCGTTTTCGGCCTGAATCCCGAATCCCCAGGCTTCCATGTCGGCATTGTATTGAATCTTGCGCCTGTCATAATCGGCCTGCACCTGCAGATCCTGCTGCCAGTCGAGTGCGCTGCCTGTGCCGATGACGACTCCGGACGCACCATAGGCGGCACGGCCTGCACCTTCAACCCTGCTGACGCGGTCGCGCTGTTCGAGCTGGGCCACTGCGCCCCGTATTGTCGCATTCTTCTGCATCTGCTCTGCGATTGTCGCACTGTTGGCCATCTGGGCGGCCTGGTAATTGTATTGGCTCCTTTGCATTATCCCCGCATTGTGGCCGCCAATGGCGCTGGACATGAGCCCGGTGCCCTTGGTTATCTCCCCGGTAAGCATGCCACTTGCTCCAGCTCCTGCCGACGCAGTGCCGGCGGCTCCTCCCAAAGCTGCTATGCACATGTTATTTTCCTCCCTGTAATTCAAATTTATAAAAAGGCTGTTGGTCTACCCCGTACTGGAT
>JBAZRS010000596.1:0-1243 GCA_041662825.1 Victivallales bacterium
TTCATTCGGAGCGCTTTCCCTCCACAGCAGCACGTGGATGTAATTCTTCAGGAATTGGATAAGGCAGACGGTGGTTTATCGGTGCGTGAACTGGAAGCGCGTTTGAATTTAAGGCATTTGCAACTGGAAAAGGCACTCAATTTCCTCTCAGTGGAAATGCCTTCCCCCATCACCAAGATCGGCTCCAAGTGGAACGTTACTGCTACGGCAAGAACCTATCGCATCGATCAGTCGTATGTGGATGCAATCACAAGTATTCGAAAACAGGAGCAAACCCAGATGCAGGCCTACATGGCGCATTCTGGCTGCCTTATGGAATTCCTGTCGCGGGCCTTGGATGATCCAGAGGCTGGGAAATGCGGGAAGTGCGCCGGATGCAGAGGACAGCCTTTACTTTCACCGGAATATGACCACAATCTTGCGAATAAAGCGGCCATTTATTTAAGAAGAAGTTACCAGTCCCTGCAGCCACGCAAGCAATGGCCCAGCGGTGGGGCACTGCCGACCTATGGATTTTCCGGACGCATCGGGAATGCCCTTTGCGCTCAGGAAGGACGCGCCCTGTGCCTTTGGCGCGACGCCGGCTGGGGACTGATGGTCGCTGACGGCAAGTTGGAGCAAGGGCGTTTCGATGACAAGTTGGTCAAAGCCTGCGTGGATATGATACGGCAGTGGAATCCCGCTCCTGCACCGAAATGGATCACCTGCATTCCATCCTTGAATCGTCCGGAACTGCTGCCGGATTTTGCCCGGCGATTGGCTGATGTCATGGAACTTCCTTTCCTTGCGTGCATCCAGAAGGTAAAGACAAATCCACAGCAGAAGGAAATGCAGAACAGTTTCCAGCAGGCCCACAACCTTGACGGGGTCTTTGCGGTGGCTCCAGGCACAGCGCCTGACGGGTCTTGTTTGTTGATTGACGACACGATGGACTCTGGATGGACATTTACCGTTGCAGCGGCTATCCTACGAAAGGCCGGATGTGCAGCGGTATTCCCGCTTGCATTGGCATTAAACTCCCCTCGGATGGATTGAGGTTTAATATGAACATGATGAGCGAAGACGCAAAAGCGATTCTGTTGCTTTGTGGACACTTGGGCGGCGAATCGGAATTCGAACCGCTTGATCAGCGTTCTTATAACCAGGTCGTTCAATGGCTGCTGGGCAAGAATCTGCGTCCGGCAGATTTGCTTTCGCCGACACACATTCCAGACTTGTCCCAGGAATCAGGCATACCGGAGCA
>JBAZRS010000596.1:1253-3628 GCA_041662825.1 Victivallales bacterium
ATTGCTTAGGCGCGGGGTAAAGCTCGGTTTTGCCTTGGAAAAATGGAACCAGAGCGGTATCTGGGTGATTTGCCGGAGCGATCAGGATTATCCATCCCGCTACAAGACACATTTAAAGGACAAGGCACCACCAATCCTATTTGGCATCGGTGAACGCTCGCTGCTGAAAGGCGGGGGTTTGGCCATTGTGGGTTCCCGGAATGTTGATGCCGAGGGCGAAGCATTTGCCCGTGACACAGCTGCCTGGTGCGCCCGTGGCGCTCTTCCTGTAATTTCCGGAGGAGCCCGCGGAGTGGATCAAATTGCCATGACAAGTGCACTGAATGCCGGTGGCTCAGTCATTGGAGTCCTCGCCGACACTCTTTTGCGAAGAAGTGTTTCACGGGAAATCCGTTACGCCCTTTCAGATGGACACCTCCTTCTGATTTCCCCATATCACCCTGAAGCCGGCTTCAATGTCGGAATGGCCATGGGGCGAAACAAGTTGATTTATGCGCTTGCCGACTACGGACTCGTTGTCAGCGCCGATTATAAGAAAGGCGGTACATGGGAAGGTGCGGAAGAAGAATTGAAACGCAAGCCGGGGCGGCCGGTATTTGTACGCCTGGGAGATTCCGTTCCGACAGGGAACCGTAAACTCATTAATCTCGGTGCGCTGGAATTTCCGCGCATAGATGGATTCTTGAATCCCGCAGTCCTGTTGCAGGGAACAGTTGCAGAACAACTAACGAAGGAATTGGCGGTCATGAAGCCAGAAGAGGAATTTAAGCTTGAATGAGCACCCTCCGATTCCCCCCACATCACGGCAACGCATAATTTCCAATCTCGTTTTGATGTCAAGCCATAGGTGTGACCCTGAATGCCGCAATTATTATTCTTCCGCCTTCTTTTTTCAGTATAGGACAGGCGAGACGCCTGTCCTACATTCTTTTCAACTTAGAATTCCACAAGTGCGGCGAATGCGGTGAAGCCGGCGCCGAAGGAGAGAAGAAGACCTTTCTGTCCGGGCTTCGGATGGGCTTTTTCCAATATGTCTTTCAATACGAACAGCACCGAAGGAGAGGACATGTTCCCGTAATTCTCAAAAACATCGTATGAAAAACGTAGCGCCTTTTCGTCAAGCTTCATTTTCTTCGCAACCTGTGCCAGAACCAGAGTGCCGCCGGGATGGACAGCCCACCAGTCAATGTCATCCTTGGAAAGGCCGTGCCGTTCGATGAGACGCGAAGTCACTTCTGAAATTGTTTTCGCGCCGATGACAGGAACTTTAATGCTGAGGTAATTCCGAAGCAGCCCGCCGTCGTTCCTGTAGCGGAGTTCATCCCTGTATTCAGGATAAACTCCGGATTCGAAATCAAGTATTCTGGGCGCCTTCACCCTGCCTTCCCTATCCGGTGAGTCAACTACAACTGCTGCGGCCCCGTCACCGAAAATACAGTTGCTGACAATCAGTTCGGGTTCGTGGCTGGGGAAAAATGTCGCAGAACAGATTTCCACGGCAATACTCAGGATGGGGCCTCTTCCATTTCTCGAAATCATTCCGGCCGCGCATTCCAGGTTCGGCACTGCGCCACCGCAACCCATTCCCATCAGGTCCATTACATGAGTTGACTTTCTCAACCCAAGCTCTTCAGCAACATATGAGGAAAGCCCCGGGCACAGGTATCCGGTACATGTATTGACAACAAGCCCCTCTATATCTTTGGAGCTGACACCCGCTTCTTTCATCGCCTTGCGGGCGGCCGAAACGGCAATTGAAAGTCCATATTTGAGGAATCGCGAAAGCAGAAATTCAGGATCTGCATTAAACATCTCATCACGCGATTCCATTCCCACATAACGTCTCTTTATGGTGCTGCCGGAAAGGATACGTTCGTACAAATCCTTTTCCTTGGTAGAAAGTGCGAAATTCGCAATGAAGTGAGCAAGCATCTCCTTCTGTGTCATGTAAAGTGCCGGGGTCGCAGTGCCGAGTCCTTTGATCTCAATATCCATGAAGTTTGTCCCTTTGGTGTAATGCAAAATTAGCTCATTACCTGTGCTTGTCCAGGATGTTGCCAAATTGAAGTAACTCGGGTCTATCTGACCCGAGAGACGCGGGTCAGATAGACCCGCGCTACCCCAAAAAGTGCCTTAACTAGAGCCTGCTCGAAAAGGTATAATAAGAACACCCCCCTTACGGGGTTAACTACCAACAAAAACTTTGAATTTGAGGCGAATTCGTTTGTAGTCAAGCTCGTGAGAGCTGTTCCAGAAATTAAACTCGAACACACAGACAGGAATGTCTGTGCCTTTACTTTGGCCTTTTTATTCTAAGAAACAAATTATTTTTGAAAAAACACTTATTTACCTCTTGTTTTTTTTCATTTAAGAAC
>JBAZRS010000597.1:0-3588 GCA_041662825.1 Victivallales bacterium
ACGGAAGTGCATGCGGCTGCGGCGGGGCGTGTGACGGCATTCCGCACCATGGGGAAATCCGTTTTCGCCGACATCAAGGACAGCAGCGGCAGGATTCAGCTCTATGTCCACAAGGACAATCTCGGGGAGGAGTCGTTCGCGCTTTTCAAGAAGATTGACATCGGCGACATCATAGGCGTTGAGGGAAAACTTTTCACGACCAGGACGGGCGAACTTTCCCTTAAGATCTCAAAATTCGAACTCCTGAGCAAATCGCTCCGCACGCTTCCCGAAAAATGGCACGGCCTCACCGACATCGAGCATATTTACAGGCAGCGCTACCTTGACCTCATAATGAATGAGAAGAGCAGGGATGTATTCAAGAAGCGTTTCGCCATAATCAGCGAGATCCGCAGATTTCTGGCTGAGAAAAGCTTTACTGAAGTCGAAACTCCGATGCTCCAGTATCTCGCCGGCGGTGCTGCTGCAAAGCCGTTTGAGACCTTTTACGAAGCTCTTCACGCACAGATGTTCATGAGGATAGCCCCTGAACTCTACCTGAAACGACTGCTTGTCGGCGGATTTGAAAAGATCTATGAGCTCAACAGGAATTTCAGGAACGAGGGCATGTCCCGCAAGCACAATCCCGAGTTCACCATGATCGAGATCTACCAGGCGTTCGGCGACTGCCGGACAATGATGAATCTTGTCGAAGGCCTTATAACAACCGTCGCACAGAATGTGCTCGGCACTTTGAAAATAGAATTTGCGGACGGCAAGGTGATAGATCTCACTGCACCGTGGCGCAGGGTCGACTACGATGACCTCGTAAAGGAAAAGGCCGGTGCCGACTGGTTTGACGTCACCGCCGCCGAAAGGGTCGAACGTGCAAGGAAAATGGGGCTTCATATCGAGCCCGGATACCAAGATTTCGAGGTCACCCACGAGGTTTACGAGAAGCTCATAGAAAGCACTCTCATACAGCCTACCTTCGTAACCCGTCTGCCAAGCGTCCTTGTGCCGCTTGCAAAGGCATGCGCGGACAACAGCAATTATGTTGACGTATTTGAGCTGGAGATAAACGGACAGGAGCTAGCGCCCGGATATTCGGAACTCAACGATCCTGTCGAGCAGCGGAAACGCTTTGAGGAACAGGCCGCCAGAGCCCCCCAGGGTGCGAAAGAGGGCGTCATAGACGAGGATTTCCTTGCCGCGCTGGAATACGGCATGCCTCCAGCCGGCGGTATGGGCATCGGAATAGACCGTCTTGTAATGCTGCTCACTGCCGCAGACTCGATCCGAGACGTCATACTGTTCCCGCATCTGAAGCCTACGCATAAGAATTGAAAGATGGGAAATCAAAAATATTTCGCCCTTGATATCGGGAATGTATGCCTGCGGATTCACACCGAGCGATGTCTTGATGCACTTGGATATCCCGCAGATACGGCAGTTCCCATGGAATTTTATGCCGCATGCGACAAGCTCGAAAAAGGCGTAATTTCCACCGGGGAATGGCTGAAAGTCTTCAGTAAAGTTACCGGCGGGCGTTTTACCGAAACGGAACTTGCCTCCGCATATAATCTGATTCTAGGGGATGAGATTCCCGGCATGTACGAGTTCCTGGCTGAAATCACGAAGCTGGGCTGCCGCGCGATATTCTTCTCCGACTCCTCGGATCTCCACATTAATCACGTATACCGCCATCTCCCCCTTGCCGTTTTTGTCAGCGGCGGGATTTTCAGCTTCAGGACAGGATACAAGAAACCCGAATCCGGAATGTACGAGGCCTTCGAAAAGACCTACGGTAAACCATGTTTTTACACCGATGACAGGGCGGATAACATTGAAGCCGGCCTGAAGTGCGGCTGGCCCAGCCACCGCTTTGTTTCAGTTGAACTGATGAGGGAGGAGTTTTTTCGGACTTTCTGATAAGTTGATTAAAAATCTAATCCTCCAAATTTCAGAAAAAGTTTTCAGTCGAAAAAAATCCAAAAGGAAGAGGTAATTTCAAAATTGCCGAAGGTAGGGCGGTTTCGCGGTTAGACTGAGCTCACCGAAGTCCGAAACCGCCGCCCCAAAACGGACGGCTAAGCGAGCCGTCCCTACCTTAAATTCACCAATTTTGAAATTGGCTCGGAAGACAATTTACATTCTGAATGTTCTTGGCTTTGAAAACTGTCGGGATTTTGAGTTTTGGAAAATTTTAACAGGGAGGGTGAGATGAGGATACTTTATCTGGATTTGGACACTCTGCGTCCAGACCATCTCGGATGCTACGGATATGGCAGGAACACTTCGCCTAACATTGATTCAATCGCAAAGGGCGGCTTAAGGTTTGACAACTACTACTGTTCCGATGCGCCCTGCCTGCCGTCGAGGACTGCCATGATGAGCGGAAGATTCGGAATCCATACCGGTGTCGTCAATCACGGAGGGGAGTGTGCGGACTTCAGGCATGAGGGAAGGGGCAGGAATTTCAGGGATATCCTGGATTCGGAAAGCATGCCCGGAATGCTCAGGAGGGCGGGTTTTAAAACAGTCAGCATCAGCCCCTTCGCGGAACGGCACAGCGCATATCATTTCCTGGCCGGCTTTTCGGAAGTGCACAATACCGGCAAAGGGGGAATGGAATCCGCCGAGGAAGTGAGTCCAGCCGCGATTGAATGGATCATGCGAAATGCGGAGCAGGACAACTGGTTCCTCCAGGTAAACTACTGGGATCCGCACACGCCATACCGCGCCCCTGTGGAGTTTGGAAATCCGTTCAAGGATGATCCTCTGCCTGAATGGTTGACCGGGGATGTCCTCAAGGAGCACATGAAAATGGTCGGACCTCACTGCGCCCGTGAAATCAGCATGTATGACAACAAGGTCAATCCGAAGTATCCGCGTCATCCCGGTGAAATCCGCAACATGAAGGAGCTGAGGAGGATGATTGACGGGTACGACTGCGGCATCAGGTACATGGATGAGCATATCGGAAAGCTCTTCAATGCGTTGAAACAGAAAAATGTATTTGATGATCTTGTGATAATAATCAGCTCGGACCATGGCGAGAACCTAGGCGAACTGGGGATCTACGGGGAACACGGTACCGCCGACAGCATCACCTGCCGTATTCCGATGATAATCCGCTGGCCGGGAATGAAGAAGGGCGTTGACAGGGGACTGCATTACAATCTTGATCTGGCGCCTACCCTTGCTGAGTTGCTCGGGAGTGAGAAGTGCAAAAGCTGGGATGGTCAGAGTTACGCGCAGGCAGTCAAGTCCGGAAAGGACTCCGGGAGGGAATATCTTGTGATAAGCCAGTGCGCCCACGTGTGCCAACGGGGCGTGAGATTCGGCGACTGGCTTTACATCAGAACCTATCATGACGGTTATCACCTTTTTCCGAAGGACATGCTCTTTAATCTGAAGAAGGATCCGCATGAACAGTTTGATCTGGCGGATAGGAATCCGGACAAGGTCAACGAGGGAATCGCCTGTCTCGCCGACTGGCATGACAGTATGATGTCGACGATGCAGTATGACACGGATCCGCTCTGGACAGTGATGAGGGAGGGAGGTCCTTTCCATGCCAGGGGGCAGTTGAAGAAATACTGCGAG
>JBAZRS010000598.1:0-3588 GCA_041662825.1 Victivallales bacterium
CGATAATCAAAAATTTTCTCATATGATCTCCTTGAATTGGACTTAACCGGCTTCGCCGGAACTCTTTATGGAACGCCACCAACTTGGTGGCATCTTTTCAATGTGGTACAGGCGTCTCGCCTGTTTCTAACTCTTTCCTAAACCATGGAGACAGGCGAGACGCCTGTCCTACATTCTTTTGTTCGAAGATGCCGGCAGGTTGCCGGCGATCCTTAAATACAATTTTCTATACGATTAAATTAGGCGGCCATGGGCCGCGACTTAGTAGTTTGCGTTCTCCGAACGCAAAAAACGAATTCGCCTTTGCGCTCGGAGATCGCAAGCTACTTTCAACTTTGAATTTCCTATACGTTTAATTAGGCGGCTTTGCCGCAACTTTTTTGGAGTGCGGTCGCGACCTGCCCCCCGTAGCCTTGGCGTCGGAGGGAGCTACCGCTTTTCTTCCGGCATGCGCCCCGGTCATCCGACGGGGCAGGTAGCCTGCCGGTCTTAAGACGGCGAAATGAATTTCGCCTAAGAAAAGCTGAAACTACCCGCTTCAGCACTCCATATGCGAATTTCGCAATTCGCAAAAAACTGAATTTTGAATATCAATAACCTTGAAATTCCTTAACGTTAAAATACTATATCTTTTATTCGGAAACTCACGGTTTCGCCGGGAGCAGTGTCACCTTGAAAGAATCCAGTGTCAGCGATCCGATATCCTTGCCCGGATTGCTGTCGGCCACAAGGTAAAGCCTGTCACCCGGCTGGATGTCAACAGTTTCGACCGCACCCTTGCCGCCTTTAAGCGGAACGTATTCGCACTTGAAGAGTTCCTTGCCGCTACGGCTGTGTTCAACAGTGACGGTGATCGGGTCTTCCAATCCGCTTGCGGCCACTGAAAAATCCACCCGCACCTTGCCGGAGACGGGGCTCTGCCAGGCGAGCACCTGGAGGCCGTGCATCCCGGGAGTGAGGACACATGTGCGTTTAACCTTTTGTTCCGCCCCCTCGCCTTCGCGCGCCCACACATCCATGATTTCCCCTGTCCGCGAGTGCGGAGTGGGAGTGTTCCACCATGGAGAGAATTTGCTGCGTTTGAGTGACGGATTGACAGTTTCACAGGCATAGCGCTGGGGACGCCAGTAGTTGCCATCATGCTTGAGAGGCAACGCCTCCACATATTGCTGCAGGTAATACCAGACAGGAGTATCGAACTCGTCATATTCCGGATTGTAGCGCTGCGGACTTGACACATTGCGGAAGAAATCCCAGGAATAGCCAAGCGGATATTTGGTGCCCAGTGTGGGGTTTGTCCGGGCCAGATACTCTTCCAGATTTGTCCTGCCATCACTGTCGGTATCAGCCTTCGGGTCGGCCACATCTGCGGTCTTCCAGTCTCCAAACTTGCCGAACCAATACATTTCAAACCACTTGGGCAGTCCGTCCCCGTCAGTATCCCCGTATTCACTGCGGAGGATCGGGTCGGGCGAGGCGTCGCCAAAATCAGCACGCCAGTGCCTGAGATCCTCTGTGGAAAAACAGATCATGCTGTGCTGTTCGCGGAAAGGATGACTCGTCACGGGATCAGGGCTGTTAAGCTGCAGTACGGATTTGCCGCCGCGCAGAAGTTCGGCGACAACAGGTCCCGGCGTGAGCGGCACCTGTTTCCACGAGAGGCCGGCGGGCGCATCCCACGTGGCATCGCGGCCCGGAAGGCGAACCGTGGCGGGGGCGGTGAGGATGGTCAGCACCTCGATCACTCCGGAAACACCACGCCAGCGAGTACGGTTTCGGAATGGATACACTTCATTATCGTGCTGATAAGGGGGATAAATCAGGTAGACGCGGTCATGATCCGTCACCGGTGGTTTGCCGGTCTTCCACCAGGATGCGAAATAGCCGGTGAGGTCCATGAGGGTATATCGTATATGGTCGGTGGGTGCGATATTGGTCAGTTCAGTGTAATCGTTCCAAGTGGTCAACTGCAGAAGGGTGGCGCCGTTTTCACGCGCCCGTTCCCAGCGCTTCCTCAACAGATCACTTCCGGGTTGAATTGTCCAGGCGGTCCAGAGCAGATTTTCATACTGGTATATCAGCGGTTCACCCCATTCTGCGCCTTTGGAGCGTACAGCCTTTGCCATTGCATCATTGCGGACTACGTTTGTATCGGAGAAGTCGCAGACGGCTTCGAAATCCTCGGCAAGCACAGCTGCCGCCCCGATGTCGTCAAGAGGCTTGTCTGATTTGGATTCAATGGGATGTTTCACTCCATGGTACAAGCCACCCATGCTAAACTGAAAATACATGGGAGTGCTGAAGCGTTCCTCAAGTTCGCGGAAACCACCCCGGAATGTCTTCAAGCCCTCGGGCGTGCAGCGGAAGGCCGCATAAGTACCAACCTCCTTACCCTGCCATTCAGGGCGCTGCGACCAGAGTTTGGAACCGAAATTCTGACCAGTCCATATGGACTGGTAGCCGAAGAAAAGCACTTTTCCGTCGCGTCGGGCTATCTTGGGGCTGTTGCCGTGGCGCTTTATGATGTACTCGACCACAACCGGATTTTTTGCAGCGTTGTCCAGGCACCAGGTGATCTCGAACGGATAATTCTTCTCCTCCGCCACCTTGAACATGGCATCCATATAGGCGAAAGCCTGATCTTCAGGAAGGGGCAGAACGTCAAAAGCGAAACCGTCGATCCCGGCGCGCATGGCACGGCGGATTTCCAGGTCGGCAGACTCTTCAAGAGTAAACTTATCAAACTCGTCGGGTAGCAGCGGAGTGCCGCGGTCGCGATTGCCGAAGGACATTTCGTAGGAGGGGGTGTCGTGCCGGGTTTTCGGAGCTACATGCTTGCTTAAATAGCCTGGAGAAATCGCTCCGAGGCCGATGCGGTAACAGACCATGTAATGCGCGAAGATCTTCTTCGGGCGTTCGTCCAGCCTGGCCCGCCGCGCCTCGAACGGATCAGCGCTCTGACCTGCCTCGGCAGCCAGCAAAGCGGCGGCAGGCGAGGCGATAATCAACAAGAGAGACATCAGCCTGAATTTCATGTGCGGCAACTCCATTTCCATGTTGATTTCTCAGATAGAAAAACCATGATGATAAACGTTTATTATTTTCATTATATCATAAATAATTTTTAAAGTCAATAAGCAGAGACCATATTTTCAAGAATTCTTGACCTGAATGCAATGCGTCAGTTTTTTCCTAGGGTTAACCACAGAGGGCACAGAGATAAGGAAAAGAATTTGACTGAGCGTAAGCGTTAAGCTGGATGCCTCCTGCCAGACAAGCTGACAATGAGAATTAGCTCCCCCGTGGGTTTATCCCAAGGGAAGCGAAGATTGGGAGGCTAACGGCGTAGCCATTAGCCACAAAATCTTCTTCTCCTGCCAGATAAACTGGCAGGGGAATGAAATAAACACCCAGCTTAACGGTTACGACTGAGCGGGTATGAAAATCAAGAAATATCCTCAGTCTTCATTAAACTGGATAGGGGTAGGGAGGACGCATAGTTTGCGCGCCCCCTCCCTCCGAACCGGACTGGCGGATTTCCCGCATCCGGCTCTCCAGTTGGCGATTACTCTAACATCGAGACTGACA
>JBAZRS010000599.1:0-3586 GCA_041662825.1 Victivallales bacterium
AGTAGGCGGGCCCATACTGGTCCAGGCAGGTGATCTGGATGCGGGCCAATGTCGCCGCCGGAAATTCATTGATGAATTCCGGACGTTTTCCGGCGATGTCTGAAAGTTCCTCCATCAGCACTGTCCAGTGATTGGCTGGAATCATCACGAAGAGATCCTTGACGTTGTATTCCGACGCATCGGAGTCCTTGAAGAAGTTCATGCACCAGTCGTCCATGATACCCGACCATTGGCGGAGATATTCGGATTTCCCGTTATTGGAATAGCTCTTGAGCAGTTCGCGTCCGAACACGTTCACAAGCGCCAGATATGACGTGTCTGCCAGCGCAGACCTCAGTTCCACCGGTTCTTTCGGAAGATCCACCCAGTTGATCCGGCCGGGAGTGAAACGCGAGGCGCCGATGGAATGGCTGGTTATTGTGACACGGATGCCGTTGAAAAGATCATCGCCCTGCGTGCCGTAACTTATGGCGCCTGCGTCATAGCCGGAATGCTGATTTACTTTTTTCATCTTGGCGAACCAGTAGATTTTCCAGGCGTCAAGGGCGGCTGCGTATTTTCCGTCGGCATATAGCTTGCGAGCCTCCGCCAGTTCCGGAATAGGTTCCAGCAAATTGAAAAGTTCATCTGCCAGATTTTTAATGTTCTCCGGAGCATTGCGGTGCTTGAACGCATCCATTCGTTTGGCAGCGTCGGACGGAGCTTTTTCATCTGCTATGTTCAATAACCATGGCATGGGAACCCAGCCGGCGGTATTTATCGGAATCAACATGCCCGACAGCTGGTTCTGCTGTCCGGACGACGGACTGAACTCGAATAAGCCCTTGACGTATTTCTTCTGCTCGTAGTAATCAAATTTTTCAATCCAAACTATTTTACGGTCTTTGTCCAGGATTGAAACAAGCCTGTGTCCCTTGTCGAGATATAATTTATTCGGATACTGGGAACCGTAGAGGATAATCTTGTCAATCGACTGCGGCTCTCCCAAATCGATTTCCAGCCAGGGATTGCAGTTGTCGCCATTGCGGAGATCCGGACCGCGCTGTGCCGTATCCTTGTTCCCGTCAACCAGGCGTTTGCCTTCGAAATCGGCCACCGGACGTTCCGGCGTGTAGCCCGTACCGCTGAAAAGTTTCGGCTTGTTCAAGACCATATTCCGAGAACCGCTGAAAACTTCAATCTCCTGCCAAGCCATGTTCGGCGCGGTCGGGTTTTCAATCCGGACATAACGCCCATTCACGGCGCCATGGACGTTGAATGCGAGAAACACAAGAAGCAAAAGTAATTTCTTCATCAATTTTTCCTCTATCATATTTGTAGGTGGTAAATTTTTCCGTCTCGGAAAAATTTTTCTATCAGTTCAAGAGCCAGGCTTCCGGGATCGGCTGTCTTTTCATGCTGGGAGCGGAGATTTCCAGTGTTGGAACCTTGCCGTCGAAGAAGACTTTTGTCAGGCCGGGGACATTAAGCTCCGGATACGTGAACTGCATGTATTCCAGTACGGCGCCCGGACGGAAGTCGGCATAATACACGCGAATCGGATGCAGCCCTTTCCTTAGTGCGACCGACCAGTTGCCAAACGCGTGGCGGCGGGTGGCGGGATACCAGTCATTAAGTGTGCCTCCGGTTTTGGCCACTCCGTTGGAATATTGGACTTGGCGACCGAGCCATACAATCAGATCGTATCCTGCCAGCGGCCTGAATTTCATAAACTCGTCCGGGGCGTGGATTGTGTAAACACCATCCTCCGGCACCCGCAGAAATCCTTCGTAATAGAATCCGAATGCGCCCTTGTTTCCTTCATTTGCGGATATGTCGAAAAGCTTTGCCGCAGCGCCGGTTTTAACAGGCTTCAAGGTAGGGGCTCCGAAAAGCAGGAATGGCCATTTGCCCTGGTAATAACTGAATTTCAAACCGGGCTTGAGCTTGTCATCCGCCATTTTGTCCGCAACCAGCGGTTCCTGACAGGTGAAGACTGCCGTGTAGACACGGCTCGTCAATGTGCCGCTTGTCCGGTCGGCTGGCATTTCAGTCAGCCCTTTTCGGCCTGCCGTGAGCAAAGTCGAACGGAAAGCGCGGGCTTTAACCATGGCCGAACCAGTAAGCTTGACAGGGCCATTGTAAAGCGGTGAGTTAAGTGTCGGGTCAATTCCATCAAGCGTGTAGCGGATGTCGACATCGGGATCCGGACAGGTGATATTCACATCCAGTGAACCGGTGAATACGTTGCGATCTGGAGAGATGGTCAACTCGCGTATTGGCGCGTATACCGGCATGCGTGTTTCCGACCACCAGTTGCGGTCGGCAAATTCGTGGTTTTCCTTGCCCAGGACAATACCGCTTTCCACACCGTCCGTATCTTTTACTGAGAGGGAACTTTCAAATCCGCCGTTAACCTTTGCATCGCTTGTTAAGTGCGCATTGAAACAAATCTCCGCGCCTGAAGTCAGTTTCGCGATGAAGCCGTCTGCACTGCGTGCGAAGTTCGCAATCGCATCACCTTCGCCTTTCGGGCCTTTTGCCTGAAGGACGGTGATCAGGAGACTGTCGCCATCGGCCTTCCACTGGTTGCGCAGATGAAGAAAAGTATATTCGTCATGCCGGTCGGCACGGTAGAAATTGTAAGGATCAACCGGGCGTTCCTTCTGGATGACCGGCTGGATGCTAAGACTGTCTGTAGCCGGCCCCGCGAAGTACATCTCAAGATTGGCCTTGTCAGGCGCAGTGGATTTCAAGCTGAGCGTCTTCTGATCCACGTTGAACTGATCGAGCTTGTACCCGTCAGGTGCCTTTTGTTGAAGCTCCGGCATGAAGAACTGCTGGGTGTAGGTGTGGGCAGCAGATGTCAGGTGTCCCTCCTTCGCCAGGAGAGCTACGGCGGGCAGGCGGGTGTCAGGTGTCAGTGATCGGTTATCAGTAATCGGTTCGATGTTCGATGTTGAATGTTCAGTGTTCGACCTGTCCCCAGTAGCCTTGGCGGAGGGGGATGTTCGATTTCCTACATTTGCTTCATCTCGCATGATGTCAAGCACTATCCATACGCCGTATTTTTTTACGAACTGCACGATGCGGCGGTGAGTGATTCCAGAGATCGCCTTCTTCTGTACTTCGAGACGGTATTTGAAGTCGTAGAACGGCGGATCGTGGTCAATCGTCTCGGCCCATACTCCATTGTAGAAACCTTCGGCGATGTCATAACGTTCGCTGTGATGGATGCGATATGGAGTAATGGGTTTCAATCCCTCATTGTTGTCGCCCTTGCGGGAGTGGGTGCCTTTGCCGTTCAGAGTGAACTGCTGGAGTCCGTCAACCATGACAGGGCTCGGTAGAAAATTATAGGCGAAGCCGACACCGTTGTTGAACAAATCCTGACCGAATGCACCAATTTGCAAGGTGTTGCAGCACTTGGCATCTTTAAACAAACCGCCTTGGTCACCATGTTCGCGGCTTTCGACAAAGACCCCGTAACTGCTGGTGGCGGGATTCCAGCCGTTGCGTATGATATGTGAGCCGGTATATGGAAAGGAAAGAGATGTATAAGACGGTTCCGCCCCATCGGCCAGGCCTAAGCCTTCCAGGGAGACTG
>JBAZRS010000600.1:0-3564 GCA_041662825.1 Victivallales bacterium
TGCGCCGCAACACCATCCGTGACGTTTGCTTCGACGACCGCAGTCTGTCTACGAGTTCATATAATGCCGGGGCCATTCTGGTGCAGCATTTCCTGCCGGACCTGAAAACTGCATATCCGCAGGAGAACCGCGATATTTCCATTTTGGATAATACCATCGAGAAAATCGGCGGCTGTGGCATCCTTGCCATCTCTGCCAAAGGCCTGACCATTAGCGGCAACAAGATCTCCGGAACTCAGCAGGTTGATTGCGACCAGGTGGGGAAGGAGATGCGTATTTCTAGCAAGGCCGCCATCAGCGTCAACTATTCCAGTGATGTTATCGTCAAGGACAATATCTTCGGTCCGCGCGGACCTTATTGCCGACAGGATGTTTCCGAGAACAACGGTGTAAAGCAGCCCTGAACACGCTTGCCGGTAATTTAAACACAGCGGATTCGCTTTCCTTTGTCGCGAGCTTTGTCGTGAGCTTCGTCGGAAAAGGATACAGGCGTGGAATTGAATCGACAAAGCTCAGGACAAAGCTCGCGACAAAGTTTGAAAGACGGATATCTGAATATCTATCACAAAGACTGATCATCTTTATAGTAAAACAGAGTCATTGCCGGCTACTTGGAAATTTTTCAGCATATTTTCTCAACCCTCTAGCTTTTTGAAAAGTTATATGGTACAATATGGGTAGCGGTTAATCATGTAATTTTCAGGTTTCCTATGATTCACAAAACCCATGCGCCGAAGTACCAGCAGATAATACGGCACTTTGAAAAGCGTATTTTTGAAGGCCGGCTTGTTCCCGGAGACCGCATCGGATCCACAGTGGAACTGTCAAAGGAGTTCAAGGTGAATCCGGAGACCGTACAGTACGCCCTTAGCAAATTGATGCAGCGGGGGATAATAGTGAGGCAGAGGGGTGCCGGGACTTTTGTCAGGAAAGGGGTGAACGGACGGACCGTCGGGATCGTCTTTGGCGAAAACGTCTTCACCGATGCGGATCTCTCGTTTTTCAACATATTCCTCAAATGCTTCGCGAAGAGTCTTTCAGCGGCCGGCTGGGACTATAAACACTTTGTGACCGGCATGAAACCCGAATGCGATTCTGCGTTTAACCAACTGCAGATGGAAATTGAGGACGGTAAAATCAGGGCCGTCATAGAATTCTGTTCCAATGCAATGGTGGTGGATTGGCTGAAGAAAAGTTGTCCCGTCCCGTTTTTACCGACCGCTTTTAACATCGATTATGAGGATTTCATATCCAAGGGACTCGACTACCTTTCCGCTATGGGCCGCATGAATACTGTGCTTTTCTGCAGCGGGGTTGAAAGCCGGGACAAAACGGCTGAGATTGAGCTGTTTGCCACGAAAATCGCAAATGCCCGGAACGGTTCACGCGGTTCATTGAAGGTGCTTTTCACTTCCACATCACAGTTTTCCGGATATGTGGAAACAGTAAGGCTTATCGAGGAGGGTTACCATTTCGACTCGATGCTCGTCTTGTTTGACAGTACGTTCAGGGGAGTTCTCTATGCACTTCTCGAAAAGGGCATCCGGATACCTGAAGATGTGTCGGTGATAACCTACGCCAACAGGGGCGTCGACATATTCAGCCACATTCCCCTGACCAAACTAGAGTTCAATCCTGACGACTTTGCAAAAGTCACAGTGGAGTCGCTAAAATGCAAGATTGAGGGCGGCGAATACATTTATTCCCCGCTAAAGCCTACTCTTGTAAAGGGCATGAGCTGCGGTGAAGGATTCAAAGGTAAATTTAAATATGAAAGAGGGGGGAAGGGCTATGACAATGAAAAAAACAAGGGTGTTTTTAAAATTGCAAATTAAAGGAGGTCTTATGAAAATGGCGAAGGTGAAGGTAGTGGTTCTGGCGGGTTCTGTCATGTGTTTACTATCCCAGATGGTTTTTGCCCAGGCGGATGCATGGAAGGTCGCCTATGACGAGAAAGGCGGAGTGACCATCACTTCCGGGGAAAAGCAGATTTTCAAAGACGCTGACAGTATTTCCTTGATATCCACGGTCCCGAACTGGCATGGCATCTACGCCTGGATGAACGAGGGATGGGGTAAAACTTTGGCGGCCCCCAAGAAAACCGAGGAACTTGTGGATGGGAAAAAGAAGACAGTCTTTAAAGATGAGAATCCGGAGATGATCACGGTGACAAAGGAAATTACCGAGGTGGGTCCGAAAGAGGTTCTGATTAAGATCAAGGCTGTCACTCCGGCAGGCGGCCCTGGCAATGTGTTTTGCTATAACTTGACTTTACCGCACAAAACATATACGGGCTCGACACTGAACACTGACGGAATCGGATATCCTCTTGACACGATGAATCCGTTGAAACCGGACTGGATCAAGAGTACGGTCGGGATGTTGACCGATCATCTCAGGTACAACCTTGGGAATGCCGAATTCACTGTTCCCGGCACAGGGAAAATCAAGATTGCCATGACCGAAGAACCTCTTGCTCCTGAAAAAGCCAGGGGCTGGGCTCTCGGCGCCGGCGTAAATGCTGACGGAACTCCCGCGGATTACGGGATTGGAAACACTTACGCGTATGACAATAAAGCCAAACTCGAAAGAACATTGACAGTAAAAATCACAGGAGAATAAAAATGAAAAACCTAAATCAGATGTACGGATTTGCTCTCGGCAAGTTGGAACCTACAGTAATTGCCGATTGCCGATTGCCGATTGCCGATTTTGAATTAAAAACTAAAATCGCAAATCGCAAATCAAAAATTGTCAATGGTTTCACACTCATCGAGCTTCTGGTGGTTATTGCGATAATCGCAATACTCGCAGCGATGCTCCTGCCTGCGTTGTCCCAGGCCAAGGAGAAGGCCAAGGAAATAAATTGTGCCAACATAAAAAAACAGCTGGCGCTTGCCACACTTCAATATATAGATGACTACAATGAAAGGGTTCCGGGCTCGCAAATTAATGTTGGCAATACCCTGTGTCAAGGCCTTTCCCTGCTGGGGTATCTTCCTCCTGCAGGGGCAACTTTATTTGGGACGATATGCCCTTCATCGGAAATGAAACAGGGTTCTTATACTGTAGGTCTTTCTATCGGATATAACTATGCGTTGGGAAAGCAGTGGGGAACTCCGAAAACCTACAAATTGAGCTTCTTCAGGCATCCGCATCAGATAGGGCTCTGGAGCTGTACCAGGGGGAAGTCGCAATGGGGCGGATCTGACGGAGAATGGGCATGGACTTCCATAAACGAACTCGGATATTGGCACAGCAGAAAGACAAACACATCGTTCCTCGACGGACATGTGGAATCCTACAACATAACCGGGATATCCCAGTTGCCCTCATGGTTTTTCGGTCCATGGAATGACAAGTAAAAAGAAAGAAAATAAATGTTAAATAAATGCTCCTCTTCGGTTTCAAGGAAAAACGTATTTCAGTTTTGTCGGATTTTAATATTAACTGTTGCAACATGCTTTTCCTCCGGAGGAGCCGATGATGCCGTGAAAAAATCAGAAACTCCCAAGGAAGATTTCATGTTATGGAAACCTTCCCCGCCCGGAGCTTCTGGAGAGA
>JBAZRS010000601.1:0-3562 GCA_041662825.1 Victivallales bacterium
GCAGGGCGTTGATTACATGACTATTCACGCTGGGCTTCTCAGGAAGCACGTTCCTCTTGCAATGAAGAGGAAGTTGAAGATTGTCAGCCGAGGCGGTGCGATCCTCGCAAAGTGGATGACGGTTCACAGGAAGGAAAATCCGTTCTACGAGAATTTCGACAAACTTCTCGAGATCTGCCGGAAATACGATGTTACGCTTTCACTTGGCGACGGGCTGCGACCGGGCTGTCTTGCGGATGCGAGCGACAAGGCGCAGTTTGCTGAACTCGCAGCCCTCGGCGAGCTTATCAAGAGATGCCGCAAGGCCGGAGTCCAGGCCATGGTCGAAGGGCCGGGGCATGTTCCGCTTGACCAGATTGAGATGAACATGAAGATTGAAGACAAAATCTGCGGTGGTGCGCCGTTCTATATTCTGGGCCCAGTCGTGACGGACTGCGCTCCGGGCTACGACCATATCACAAGTGCGATCGGGGGGGCCTTGGGCGCTTTCTACGGGGCGTCGATGCTTTGCTATGTAACTCCGAAGGAACATCTCGGGCTTCCCGAGCTTGAGGATGTGCGTAACGGGGTTATTGCTTATAAGATTGCCGCTCATGCCGCCGATGTCGCACTCAAAAGACCGAAGGCGAGGGACCGCGACGACGCCATCAGCGAAGCGCGTGCGGCCTTCGACTGGGAGAAGCAGTTTGAACTCGCCCTTGACCCGGAACGCGCCCGCGAATATCGCAGCCAGGCGCTGAAGAAATCGGTGAAGAAGAAAGGCAAGGACAAGTCTTTCTGCACGATGTGCGGTCCGAAATTCTGTTCAATGCGGCTGAGCCAGGAGATTAATAAGTAGGAAGTTCGGAAGTTCGAAAGTTCTAGAGTGCGAAAGTCCGGAAGGCCTGGAGTCCGGAAGTATTTTGGGCTTGAAACTTGAAACTTAAAACTTAAAACTTGAAACTTGAAACTAATATGAAACATTTCGGAGACGGACGCGACTGGTTTTTCAAAAACAGATACGGGATGTTCATACACTGGGGTATTTACTCGGTGGACGGATGGCATGAGCAGGCGCAGTGGCGCCGCAACATCCCAAAAGAGACATACGTAAAACGTGTCGGCGAGTTCAATCCGGTGAAATACGATCCGGACGCGTGGTGTCGGCTTGCCAAGGAGGCCGGCATGGACTACATGATTATCACCGCCAAGCATCATGACGGGTTTTGCATGTGGAACACGAAGGAGACGGATTACAATGTGATGCACACTCCTTATGGCAGGGATGTTCTTGCGATGCTCGCAAAGGCGTGTGCTAAATCCGGGATCAAGCTGTGCCTCTACTATTCATGCCCCGACTGGCATCACCCAAACTCGATCAACCAGGGCGGCGATCACGAACTGCTTGAGCAGAACCCCGGAGACGAGCCAGATATGGGGAAATACATCTCCTATGTGAAGCGTCAAATCACGGAACTCTGCACAAACTACGGCAGGATTTATGGATTTTTCTGGGATATTCCTCCACGGGTCAAAGATCCTTCGCTGAACAGGCTGATGCGTAAACTTCAGCCGGGAATCATGATAAACGACCGCGGTTATGACAAGGGGGATTACGACACTCCGGAAAGGAAAGTTCCGGCGGGCGGTGAATTTTCCAGACCGACCGAGGCCTGCCAATCGGTAGGCGACCAGAGCTGGGGCTACCGGAAGAACGAGGATTATTATACCAGACGTTTCCTGATGCAGAGCATTGCGAAAATAATGTCAATGGGCGGAAACTATGTGCTGAATGTGGGGCCGAAGCCGGACGGGACTATTCCGAAGAAGGCGGCCAGGATTCTCAGGGATATTGGAAAATGGTATGCTAAAGTGAAACCTGCGATAACGGCGGCCCCTGCATCGAAATATCTTGATCACGAGAACTTCATGCTGACACGCGACGGAAATAAGTTGTACGTCGTATGCCATAAGGATCTGCCGACATCAGGAATTGTCCTCTCCCCGATCGGAATCATGCCGGAGCGTATTGAGCTTCTCAACAACGGCAAAAGGCTTCCATTCAATCTTGAGATAACTCCTAAGCATTATCTTGCGAAAAGGCCGTTCCTGCATATCCAGGACATTCCTGTCGAAAAACTGCTTGATGAGCCGATTGTGATAAAGCTGAAATTCAAATCTCTTTCCGCCAAGATGCTTTCCGGAATGACGGACAAGGCCAAGAACAAGGAATATGTTTTCTGAGAAGGTGAACGTTGCAATATACAATTACATGGGGGGGTAGAACATGCATGAAATTGCCGCTAACATCATATGGATTGTAGTATTTACTTTTGTGGGCGCCGCTACCGGCATAATCCTGATCATGCTTGCACTGGCTTTCCTGCCGCGGATAATCGACAAATTGACTCCGAGCATTGACGAAGAGAAGGAAATCATTCGGGGAAATCGGGCTGTGGCAGAGTATTTCGGAAGAGTCGTCGCAGCCGGAATAATCGGGATAAGTATCATAATAGGTGCGGCAGTCCTCGGCGGAATCATTGCCTGTCTGATGTAAGGTAAAGACACAACTGAAGTTGTGAACTCCAACATAATCCAAATTAAATTTCATCTGTGATTTTATAGAATTTGCTGGTAGTTAAGCCCGTAAGGGCCCTTTCACTAGAGAAAAGTATGAAGAGAATCCTCGCAATAAATATCCTGCTCCTCAGCCTGATGGCGCTTTCCCAGAACCTTTTTGCGCGCGGCGGGGGCGGCTGTCTGGAAAAAGGCACACTGATATCCACGCCTTCAGGGCTTAAGCCGATCGAAACACTGAAAATTAACGATGCTGTGCTGGCAAGTTCGGGTAACGGCATTGTTCAGTCAAAAGTATCCTGTGTGATACAGGTTAAGTCAGGAGCCTTCTACGAGATTGGCGTTGCTGAGCGTAAAATCAGGGCTACTGCCGAACATCCGTTTGAAGTAGGTGCGGGAGAATATAAAATCGCATCCTCCCTGAAGGTCGGGGATAAGGTGCGTCTGTCGGACGGCAGGAAAATTGTCATTGCCAAGATAGATTCAATTGCCAGGACAGCCTCATCAGGCCCGGCATATAACTTACTTGTCTCCCCTTGCGACACTTATATTGCAAACGGGTTTGTTGTCCATAACAAAGGCTGTTTCCTTCCTGACACCATGATCGGGAAATCCGACGGGACGGAAGCTCCGATAAGCACGATCAGGAAGGGAGACACTCTTCTGTCCTTTAAAAGCGACGGCGAAATCATGGAGGCTAAAGTCAGGGAAATCCTGACCCATAATGTTGATGAATATCTGATTTTGAAGACCGACAGGATGCTGCTGCGGGTTACGCTGGAACATCCTTTTTATGTAGGAAACGGAACTTTCAAGACGCTTGAAGCGCTCAAGATCGGGGATTTTATTTTTGCATTTGACGGCAAAGGCTTGAGCTCTCAGAAAATCGAAGAGGTGTCGAAAGTAAAAGAGAATGTCGTTGTCTATAATCTCCAGACGGATGCGCCGAATACTTATTTTGCGAATGGTGTTGCCGTCCATAAGAAGGGCGGAGGCGGATTTCATC
>JBAZRS010000602.1:0-3562 GCA_041662825.1 Victivallales bacterium
ATTGCCAGCTACGCATGGAACTTCGGCGACTCGACGACAGGTACCGGCGTCAGCCCGACCCACGCCTATGCTGCCGCTGGAACCTATACTGTAAGCCTGACGGTCACGGACAACCGCGGAGGGAAAAGCACGGCCTCTACAACATGTGCGATTACACCACCATCCTTGAACAATGCCCCTGTCGTAAAGACGAGAAGTGTTACGAACATTAGCAGGACATCTGCTACTGGCAGAGGAGAGATCACATCTCTGGGCAGCACTAATCCTACCGCCTATGGTGTGGTTTGGAACAAGACGGGTTCGCCTAAGATTGGTGACCGCATCAGCAAGTTCACCAACAAGGGGACTACCAAAAAGACTGATTCATTCTCCAGCACGATGAGCGGATTGTCTTCCAATACAAAGTACTATGTGCGAGCATATGCGACAAACAAATCCGGAACCAGCTATGGTGCTGAGGTTTCCTTCACCACCTCAAGGAGACCCGGAGATAACGACAACGATGATGATGACGACAGATACAGTTCCAGGACAAGAGCCTCGTCTTCTGTGTCGGCTGAAAGCTCGAGCCAGCCCTATGTCGTCACCGCTCTAGTCCCGGTGGACGTCCAACTGACGCTCAAACCCGGCTGGAACCTGTTGTCACTCCCGTTTGCAACAGATCCTGATACGACACCGGAAAGCGTGTTAGTGGATGCAAATGGAAAGACTGTGTTCAGCGGAATGCTTTGGAGCAGCGAGGCGGCATCTTCGGATGACGACAACAATGCCCAGATCAAAGGATCAATACCTGCGGGCAAGGGCTTCTGGGCATATAACCCTACGGCCAAAACGATAAGCACGGTCTTGATCAGTGGCACACCTCCTGCCGACAACCCCAGCTTGGAAGTCGGCTGGAACCTGATTGGAGTTTCACGCAGCATGTCTGCCAGCGAAATAGACGCCTCCAAATCCATAACCGATGTGCGCGAATGGAATCCGGCAACAAGGAAATACATTTCCCTGTCCTCGGAAACCATACTCATTCCAGGGATAGGTTACTGGGTTGAATGCTCCGATTAACGGATGCAACTGACATCTGATTAAACAGATATCCCCGGGTCGCAGGACCCGGGGATTTTTTTTATCCTCATTGGCTGCAGGGGATTTTAGGGAACCTCTAAAAATTGGCATATGGCGCGAGACAGGAGATTATGGAGAGCCGACATCCCCCTTCGCCCGAGAGCTTCGGGGGACAGGAGGAGCAAACGCCAGGCGCAGCCCCGTTGCGGGCTGTGACTGGATTTGCGACGACGGCGGAATCCATAAGAATCTGTCTCCCTTCCGGCTTCGCTGGGATGCTACGCAGGGACGAGTCGGGTTGCGGTTCTTTTTGGCTCAAAGAAGAATATTCTTCTCTCGGCGTATCGCTCAATACGCCTTCCCCCTTCGCTGGGAAGTTACGGCGGGACAGGCCGTTCAGAAATTCTTTTTGAGCTTTCAAAAATCTTCCGCAACGCGCCACATGCGAATTTTTAGAGGTTCCCTTTATTTTGCCGGAACTGTTTTCCCATGTATATTATTTGCAGGAAAAATCTGGAACTGTGCAACAAAGGCCATAAAGGGAGAAGCGGCCAATCGGAGGAGTGAATATGGCAGTTACTGAAACAAAGTCTTCCAACAGGAACATGCAGGAGCAGATATCGGGCTACGCATGGCCGTCCTGGCATGCGACCCTCTCAAACTACAAAACCCCCAGCATGCCCAAGGCTATATGGCAGTTGGCGAACACTCTTCTTCCCTACTGGTTCCTCTGGTTTCTTATGATCCTGTCCATAGAACGCGGCTACCCTTATGCGGTCACTTTGACCCTGGCGCTTCTTGCCGCCGCTTTTGCAGTCAGGATATTCATCCTTTTTCATGATTGCGTCCACGGTTCCTTTTTCGGAAAGAAGGGCCCGAACACCTTCTTCGGGCATTTTTTAGGACTGTTTGTATTCACGCCGTTTGAAGACTGGCGGTTCAGCCATCTTCGGCATCACGCAAGCTATGCGAACCTTGATGCACGGGGATATGGCGATATCTGGACAATGACCTTTGCGGAGTATGAAGCCTCTCCCAAATGGAAACGAGTCTCCTATCGGCTATACCGCAACCCGGCAGTGCTGCTCGGACTTGGCGCGCTGTTCAGCTTTCTGCTCCGCTACCGTCTTCCAGCCCGAAAGTCGACGCGCAAGGAACGCATGAGCGTAGTATTCACCGACCTGCTTATCATCGGGGTGGTGATGATTGCCTCCTGGAGCATAGGCTGGAAGACATATCTGCTCATCCAACTGCCTATATTCTGGCTTTCAGGAGTTGCAGGTGTCTGGCTATTCTATGTGCAGCACCAGTTCGACGGTGTGTATTGGGCGCGCAAAGGTGACTGGGATGCGTTACGCGCCGCAATGGAAGGCAGTTCATTCTACAAGTTGCCGCCGGTATTGCGCTGGTTTTCCAGCAATATCGGGTATCATCACGTTCATCATCTGGGGTCCAGAATCCCCAATTACCGGCTAAAGGAATGTTACGACGCCGTTCCCGCGCTTCAAGCCAAGGCGCCGCTCACCATAGGGAAGAGTTTTTCCGCCATCAGCCTGAAAGTATGGGACGAGGAACGCAAGGAACTTGTAGGGTTCCGCCAGGGAGAATCCTCGCCGGGCGGACAGAGGCAAATGTAGTTTCAGGCTATTTTACCCGGGTCCTTATCCTTGGAATCGGCGTTAAGCGCTTTTTTTTCAGTGGTCTTTTCCTCGACTTTCATCGCAGGTTTTTCCACAGGCTTGGCCGACTCTTCCTTTTCTATCGCATCTCGAATATCATCTTTCGCCCTTTTGAATTCACGGATCCCCTTGCCGAGGCCTTTGGCCAGCTCCGGTATTTTGCTTCCGCCGAAAAGGAGAAGAACAATAAGAAAGATAATAATCAGTTCCTGATAGCCGATCATACGCATCTCCACTTGATTTTGTTTTTCAATTCACGATTATCCAATTGCAGCTCTTTGTTAAGGCTGTCCGTCCAAAACCGCATTTTCAAATCTCATACGAGTATTAATCTAACCATATGGACTGCCGCCCAATACAATAACATGGTTTTAGCGTTTTGGAAGCAAACCGGCCAACAAGTGTGGATCCCGCGGAATATCGCCATATGCAAAACAATCCGGGAATACCCGTATCCGACAGCCTACCTGGCCGAACCTTTTGAACATTGCCCGTGAATTATTCTGGCCGGACGTTCCCATCTTAAGTTCAAATCCTTGTTATTCTCATATTATTCCGCAAGATACCTGATGTTATCTCCAGGGATACTTCGGAATTTTGAGCTCAAAACAGAATTCCCCGGCAATCCGCTAAATATTTGGCATCATTCCTGCTATGACAATATTAATAATCATTCTCATAGTCAGAAATTAACAAGGGAGACATTAAAATGAAGGTATCAAGGCGCGACTTTCTGAAGTATTGTGGAATGTCGGCAACGGCGCTCGGACTGACATCAACCGACCTGGTCAAGCTGGATACACTGTTCGCCG
This sequence comes from Victivallales bacterium, assembly GCA_041662825.1. Lineage (GTDB taxonomy): Bacteria > Verrucomicrobiota > Lentisphaeria > Victivallales > GWF2-50-93 > GWF2-50-93. The sequence continues at coordinate 3,554 of JBAZRS010000602.1, forward strand.
CGAGCGGTG
>JBAZRS010000603.1:0-3555 GCA_041662825.1 Victivallales bacterium
CCTGATGAATCTCTGGAAGGTACCGGCGAAGAGGGAAAATAATGAGAGCACTTTTTTCGCATTTACGGAAATTGAAAGCAAGACCGACGATGTCATGCCGGTTTTCTTCTCCGCCGCCTGGACCTCGATCATCACCGTAAACGGTAAAAAGGTCTTTGCCGGTGAATCCTGCAATTTCGACGGTGACATCTCGCTGCGCCTCTACAGGCTTGACTTGCCACTTAAACGCGGGCGCAACATTATCGGCTGGGCGATTACGAGGCATCCTAATCATTCTGTCTGGGGATTTACAATCGGACGCTCGAAGCTTTTATCGGGCATGCCTGACAATAAATTCCATTTGGCCTCTATCTACAGGGGTCCGTTATTGCTGGCGTTCGACCATAGGTTCAACAGCATGGACATTGAAAACATACCCGGCCTTGACGCCCAGGCTCTGCAGGAGAAAATTGTGGACGGAAAAACAACTCCGCAACCTTGGCTTCTGCTGGAATGCCGCGATGAGAAATCCAAACCCGTCCGGCTCTGCGATTTCGCGAGCGCAGGCGTAACCGGCAATCCATATCGCACATGGTTCAATGTCAGAAATGTCAAAGCTGTGAAATTCTCGGAAGGCAATCCCATGCGCAGCATGCGTCCTTAAGATTCGTATGCGAAGGTGCCGAAGAGTCTCGGGCTAATCCTTGAAACCAGAAGCTCCATTTCCAGAATTAGAAATATCATGCAGATATCTGAAGAGTCCGTTCTTTGCGAGTAGCTCATTGTAGTTGCCGGATTCAACTAGAGCGCCTTTGTCCATCACCATAATCATGTCCGCCCTTTTCAGGGTGCTGATCCTGTGGGCTATCACGATTACAGTCTTGTCCGTAAAAAGGGAGTTGCAGCTTTCCTGTACCAAGGCGTCGGATTCCGGGTCTAGGGCGGAAGTAGCTTCATCGAGGATGACCAGCTTGCTTTTCAGCATCAAGCACCGCGCTATTGCGAGACGCTGGCGCTGGCCTCCGGAAAGCTGGCCGCCCGCCTCGCCCACCCTGTGGTTGATCGTGTCCGGGCAGTCTTTTACAAACTCCCAAGCCCTGGCAAGCTTCAGGTTTTCTATGATTTCAGCGTCAGATGCGTCAGGCCGGGCGTATCTCATGTTCGCCGCAATGGAGGTGTCGAAAAGATAGGGATCCTGCAGGACTACGCCCCAAAGGGATCTGTATTGGCGGAGGGGAAGATCGCGGATATCTTTCCCGTCTAACAAGACCGATCCGGACACAGGATCAAAAAAACGCATGAAAAGGCTGGAGACAGTCGTCTTGCCGCATCCGCTCCTGCCAACTAGCGCCACGGTTTTTCCGGCCGGGATTGTGAAACTGAGATTATTGAGGACTGTTTTCTTTTCAGTATAGCCGAAAGAGACATTCCTGAATTCCAGCGCCCCTTCTGTTTTCTCAGGCATTTTGGCTCCGGCTTTTTCGACAACGGAACTGTTCGTGTCCAGCACTGAAAAAAGCTGGTCGAATGCGGCACTCGCACTGGAAAACTGGCCATATACATTTGTAAGTGACTGAATGGTTCCTACAAGAATCCCCTGATATCCCAGGAAGGCTACCAGGACTCCGAGCGGCTGATTGAGATCCATCACGGCGTAAGCTCCTCCGACCACCACAACCGAGGTGATGATATATCCGAGACCTTCCGTGATGAAACCGAGTTTCATGGATTCGAGGACGCCCTCGAGCCATTTCATCTGGGCCGGCCAGAGCTGGCGCTCAAATTCGTCCTGCACCCTGTCCTCCATCGCATACGCCTGGATCGTCTTCTGACCGCGGAGCTTGTCCATTATTATTTCCGTCACATGCATTCCTGCGATATTCGCAGCCTGGGTCTTCCTGTAGATCCTTTTCGACAGTATTCGCGCCGCAATTACATATCCTATAGCCCCGACAAGTATCACACATGTAAGGGGAGGACTCAGATAGAGGCAGAATCCAAGGCTGAAAATCAGACCGGCAACCTGGGTTGTCAACTGCTGGAACACTGTCTGCATGAATGCGCCGAGATTGTTTATTGAATTTCCGAAGATGCGTTCATAAAGAAATCCGGAGGGATACTTTTTGTGGAAGCGCAGACACAGTTTCTGAAGATGTCCGAAGCTCATGGAGCGGAGCTCGAAAATTATGCTTTGCTGGATTCTGAAGATGCGCGACATCGCGAAAAACCACAACCCCATTCTCAGGAACTGCGATATTATGAAAAGACCGGCAAAGACCAAGGCGAGTTTCAAGTCCTTCTTCGGAATCGCCTCGTCAATTATGTATTTCGGGAAAAGGGGAACCACTGAAACGGCAAGTCCGACAAGCGATACGCAAGCTGCGGAAAGGATTAGCCTGTTACGGTGAGGTTTCGCCAGAGGGAGGAATCTGCTTATGACATCTTGCCAGCCGTATTTCCTTATCTCAAAGGAATTCGCCTCTACTTTATTTTTCCCTTCATCAACGTAGTTTTTGATTTTCATACGTGCAGAAGATAGTCAGACCGCCGAAAAAATCAAGAGAAGCTATGAAAATTGGCACGGAGACAAGCTTTTCCTATTCAATCTCCAGACTGCCTGTTTCCCGAAGATCGTCAAGGTTATTCGCCTTGATCATCCCTTTGGACAAGGTGTAGAGGGTGTCGTCAATATGAATTATCCGTTCTATGTCTTTTTCACTGTCATACCAGTAATTACCCGCATCAATGTAATCTTCCCTGGAAAGGTGGGTAATCTTTCCCTTCCGGACGAAACCCTTGCGGAGGTTAACGCTATAAACGTAAGCTCCCTGGAAAGAAAAGCTGCCGTACTGCAGGACATTCGATCCCGAACCGTCCCCCTTAACTTCCATGACTCTGACTGGAAACGCCAGCAGGTTCCTGTCTTTGGAGAACAGCAGGGCCTTGTGGTTGCGCAACAACTCGGAATCGGTTCCCCTGTCTCCTATCTTTTCACTGAACATTTCACGCGGTTTGCTCACGTCGCTGACGTCAAAGATGGCCATCTTCATGCCCATATAGAATGCCGCACCCCAAAGCTCGACCGCGTCCTTGCCGAATCCGATGACATGGTTTGCATCGTAGGGGTGGAGGTAATCGCTGTATCCTGGAATCTTCAGTTCGCCGAGTATGCGCGGGTTGCAAGGGTCTTTCAAATCCAGCACAAAGAACGGGTCTACGGTCCTGAATGTAACCATGTAGCCGCGCTCACCCATGAATCTCACCGAATAAATCTTCTCGCCCGGTGCAATGCCTTCCAGCTTGCCCACCATGTTCATAGCGCCGTCAAAGACATACACATTGTTTTTTGAAGCGCCTTCCCCGGAACGCCAGACATCCCCCTGTGTTGTTGCGATGCGGAAACAGTCCTCATATTCATCCATTGAAAACTGGTTTAAGACGCTTCCCGGCACCTTGCCGCTGGCCACATAAGCCAGGCGGCCGTCATTCATGTTGAACTTAAATATTTTTGTCTTGTAAATGTCCGACTCTGAAAAAACATCAAAAGCGGAAATGAAGTTCCTGAAGGTTTGACGG
>JBAZRS010000604.1:0-3550 GCA_041662825.1 Victivallales bacterium
GCTTGACACCGCCCAGTATGAGGAACTGGCTTTCCCTGTCAACGGTCAGGGAATTCTGAGCGGGCCAGTCAGCCAGGTCGGCGTTGATTGCAGGGGATTTTACTGATTTCGCTGCGCATGCGAAGTTGAGCGCCGTCACCGACTCATATATTTTTTTATTGGTTTTGAATTTTACGCGCATTGCGCAGCGCTCGCCATGGGTGCGGTCGAGCGGGGTTACGTCGAAGGAGAATGTCCGTTTCTCGCCATGTTTCAGCGATTTGACTTCGAAAGACGCAGGCGAGACGAGTAGGGCGGACTCGGGGAGCAGTTCCAGTACGCCCGAGAGGTCATCTTTCTTCCCGTTGGATATTTCCACGGCGACGCGGGGTTGCTGCGGGTTGACGGTTGCGTGCGAGACGGTGAGTTTGACCGTTTCCGCCAGCTTGATATGTTTCGCTCCCAGCAGATAAAGTGGCATGGGTGTAAGATCGACTGACACCACGCCGTTCTCGGCGGCTAGGCGGCGACGGTTGCCCCAGACGTCGCAGAGCTCTACTGAGTCCGTTCCCACTTCCAGTTCGACATTGGCCTCTGGTGCTCCGGCCCACATCACGGCAACCGGCCCTGTGCGGACTGAGCGTTCCCTGACGTAAGCCACGGCCTGCGGGAATTCGAGTTTCTCCGTGAACTTGCCTGCGCCGAGGTTTTCGGTCATCACCGCATATGCCACGAACTGGGGCCTGACCCGTTCCTGGAATGTGAGGCTGCCGTCGTCGTTTCCGAGGATCATCCCCCACTGTTCGAGATGGAAAAAATTAGGGAAGGAATAGAGGACTGCCGGCCAGTACTGGACCATGCGGCGTACGGCGTCGGTCTCCTCCTTGAAATGTTTTTCGCCGGTCGGCTTGCAGCGCGCCTGTGCGTCGAATTCGGAGACGAATATCGGCAGGTCCGGGGCTCCGTTCTTTTTCAGTTCCATTATGTTCGGCGGCCAGATGGCGAAGGCGCTGATATAGGTGTTCATTCCGAACATGTCCAGCTTGCTCTTATCGCCGACCTTGAAGAAGAGGCGGAGCACGTTGCCCTCGATGTCGCTTGCGCACTGTGGTCCGAACATGCAGGTGGGATCGGCGGTCTTCGCAGCCTCGTAGGCGGCGAAGTACTCGGCCCAGTACTGGCGGACCGTGCCACGGCGGCCCCATATTAGATAGTTGGCGCCGCCCTGTGCGTTCTTGTCTCCGGCGGGGATTTTATCAAGGTCAAGTTCTCGTACGCCTCCATACATCGACTCGGTACCGTGCCGCCACATATGGACATCGCCCTTGAGGGCCGATACGAACTTGGCAACTGTTTCCTTCAGGAGCGGATACCCAGACGGATCAAGCAGCTGGCTCGGTTCGATCCGCGCCATCGGTGTCACACCGTATTTCCGCCATGCGGCGCTGACATCGCGGGCCTCCTGGATTCTTTTCGCAATCGCAGCTTCCCGGGCCGCCGCGTCCTTGATTACTAGGTAGTGGTCCAGATAAATGCCGCCGCCAGCGCCGAACCAGGTCTTGCCCATGCCCGCGACCTCGAAAAGCTTGCCGAGAATCTCGCCGCGCTCGGTGCCGATGTCGTTAGCGAACGTGTGCGACCAGAGGCTGAACGGATAGTCCATGCGACCCCGTTCCTCAACTGTTGTCGTGCGTTCCTCCATCAGTGCGAAGCGTGTTTCGCCCGAATCGACTTTTGAGCCGTTTTCGAAGAGTTCGAAACGGATCGTGTAGGCGCCCAGCTTTGCGGCCGGTGGAATCTCCAGCGGAACTGTGGCGCTGTCAAACGGCTTGATTTTCGTTTTCGCCTTTGCGGTGGAAATCTGCTTTGTCTCGGTGTCGAGAATCTCGCAGGAGATCTCCATTTCCCTGAAATCGCCGATGTGATTTGCAAGACGCATCGACAAGGCTGATGCGGGCCATGAGTTTCCGCCGCGCTTGCGCATCACGATGCCGCCGGGATATGGTGTCATGCTCTGCGCGGAGAGGGTGTTGGGACGGAATCCGGCGCTAGTCGGGACGAACGGAAGTCCGCCCGCCTTTGCGGATTCCCAGAAAAGGATTTCGTTCATGCCTTTCTTCACCCGGTTGTTTTCGAAGATGTCGGTGCTTCCTCCCTTTGCCTCGTAAAATGAGATGTTGTCGACGAGAACGAAGCCGCGGTTGTCGGGAATCTTCCTTAGCAGTCCGCCGTCGTTATCGTAGAAGGCGTGCGAGAGGGCGACAGCCACGCGGCCTGAAACAGCTTTTTGCGGAGCGCGAACCGGCCTGTCAACCAAGAGGATCCATCCGCTTTTGACGAAGACGCTGTCATCGTCCATCCAGTCGTCCCAGCAGGTCTGATAGGGGAGCACCTTGCCGGCGGCGTCCAGGAACTGCATGCGGATTGGGCTGATGGCTCCCCGGTCAAGTTCCTGCCGGTTGGCATACCAGACAAACGCGGATGCCTGATATATTTTTCCGGAAGTTACCGGTGACGCTTCGGAGACCCAGCGGGCGGAAACCTCTTCCCGGGCGTTGGCGTAGTTGCCGCCTGGGGCTCCTTGCGGAATGAAGACGGAAGACTTCTCCCCCCAGCTTTTTACGTACGGTGCGCGGTCGGCGATTTTAAGGCATCGTTTTCCGGAAAATGCGCCGCCTTCCTGCCAGGTCGCCGCTCCGTTCGAGTTGTCGCCCTCGATGCGCCATCCGGAGGGATGCTCTGTTCCCTCCTCAAGTGCGCCATTCTTCACAAGGTTATCGGCATACGCGAATCCATCGGGCTTGGATGAGAGCGGACCGGCATCGGGCTTGCCGGACATCGGAGTATCAACGCCAAGTGTCGGCGCTTCGCCTTCCGATATTCTGATATCGCGGCATTGGACGTTTGCGGTTCCTGTGGCTAGGTCGATACGGAAAACGAGCACTGCGGATACGGCATTGCCCGGCACTGAGACTGTGTCGGAAAAAGGCGTCCAGTCTGTGCTGTTGGAGCTGAACTCCCATCTGCGTGCGAGCGGTGGAAAACCCAGTTGCGCACGAGCGGCATCGATGTCCTTGCCTTCTTTGTCGAGCCATCTTACCGTCACAGTCAGCTTGTTCGCCGTACTGAGGCCCGAAGATTTGCGCGAAAAGAAAATGCCGAGGCGTGAGTCCGGATTCACCGGCGTCGCTTCGCTTTCACAGAGTGCTGATCCGGCCTTGTCAATGCGCAGGTCTACATCTGATCCGTCGAGCGGCTTGGAGTTCCCACTTTCGACTGTCTTCCATTTCCCGATGCGGGTTTCGGCGGCTGAAACAGCCGCGCATGATAACAAAAGAAAGCCGCCGAGCAGCACTGACGCGATGATGGTGGAACGCATGATCCTATACTCCTTTTTATTTGATAATAAAATCGAACGGGAATCTGTATTTTTGGATCGCCGGCAACTTGCCGGCATCTTTATTCTTCTCCTCGTGTTTCAATAAATATCATGCCACCAAGATGGTGGCGTTCCATCAAGTTCCGGAAAAGCTGTTAATTTGAAGCCCAAGGAATTACAAAATTTATGAGC
>JBAZRS010000605.1:0-3547 GCA_041662825.1 Victivallales bacterium
AGGATAAGTTCTTCAATATCACCTTCGGGGAATTTGGTTTGATTTATGAATATGATGATGCATATAAAGCCGGTAAATATGCATATGGGTGATTGATATGATTGAAGTTTCAATCAAGGAGCACGGTAACAGAGTGCCGTGGCTACAACAAATCTGGGCTGTAGCCGCGTCACTCAGCTGACGCGTCCCCTTCCCGATGAATGCAACTCGGTATAAATATAGTTTCCCGGTTTATTTCACGGGACCCAGCCGGATGTAGTCTAGTCCGGCGAAATAACGGCCGTTTGACTTCTCATTGGCTCCGGCAATTTCCACGGTAAATTTATGATCGCCGGCGGTCAGTTCTTTTGTTCCGAGTTTGAGTTCGCCGACAAGTCCCACTTCACTATTATAGCAGTCAACCTGTTCCCCGAGCTTTTCACCGTCCATGTACATCTGGACAATGCCGTAATCATTTGCCTTGGTAAGCTGTACGATCACATCATATTTGCCGGCATCCTTTACCTGAAGCTTGAATGTAAGCTTGTCTCCTTTTTTCGTGTCTGTCCAGAAAAACTGCTGGCCATAACCCCATTTTCCTTTGAAATTGGACATGTCCTGAGAGCGCGAGTTGCCGCCTGTTTTTTCAAGCACCGGCATGAACTCGAATTCTGTTGCGCCCTCAATGGTGTAAGGACTGGGATATGACGCCATGACACGCTCTTCAACTGGAAGCGGTTTATAAGGATCGCTGGAACCTGCATTCTGATACCAGTAAGTTATGCAGCTGAAAAGGGTCGGGCGCTTGTTGGTAAAATATTTTTCAATCACGCCTTCATAGCTTTTCTGGAACGGTACATTGTCGGCAATCTGCCAGCGGTTCACGGAAAGATGCCCCTTATTGTTGTTTTCATTGTTCGGCTGGTTGTGCAATGCCTGGAAAAAGATACGTCCGCTGCTCCATGCGTAACCGAAATAATCCTCGCTGCCTGTACCAAACGTTGAAGGGAATTTCTCGCCGTCCACGAAAAATTTCTCGTCACCCTCGCCCCACCAGTCGCCACAGGGATTCCACACATGCAGCATGACACCGCAGAAGCGTCCGGTCCCTTCCGTTTTCAGCATCGTCCAGTCAATTGCGCGCTCCGGTTCGGCGGGAGGAAACGCATCGCGATGCCACTTGGCATGGAAACGGCCCAGAGTCTCTATCGGTTTGGTCAAGGGGGCGTAAGTAATCTCAAAATTCACGTCCAGTTTCGTCTTCCCGTCGTTCGTCAGTTCAAGCAGTGCAGATTTCTTGAATGGCATGTACCAGTAGCAGTACCACGTGCCGTCTGCGGTCAGGCCAAGAGGCAGGGAGGAATACTTGTTCGCTCCTGGCGCCGAACCGAAAAAATCACCGAGAGGCGTCCATACTGCCGGCTCTTTATCCCCGTCCCATGTGATTTTCAACGAGAGTTCGCGCAAAATGTCCCGGTCCGCCGGAGATGCCGGCAGATCCATCTTCATCTTTATAGCTGTGATTGCCTGTTCACCTGTCAAATCAAGAACCTTGGCAGTCTTTCCGGCTTCAACAGAAACCTTTTCGACAACTGTTTTCTCTCCTTTTCGTTTGCCAGCCGGATCGGCATTGCATACGGCAAAAATCCTGTCCGCCCCGCCCAGAGCTTCTTTTTCCTCCGCCGACAATTCACGCTTGAACGTGGGAACCTGTGTCCCGGCCGGGAAGTTGCTGTAGGTGAAATGATAATAATTTCCCCAACCCTTGTCGCCAATGATCTTGCACGATTTCTGGAAAGGCATCGGAACGTAGTTGTCAAAACCGTTCGCAGCCGTCTTGTAAACGAGTGCCGGATACGTGAAGGGTTCGAATTTTCTGCTGAAATAATCATCGAAAGCCAGGTCAACCGCCGCTTCGCTCGCCCCGTCGAGATATATCTTCACATGTCCCTTGCCGGCGGTGGCAGACCAGGTCCGCCAGATGCAGCCCGGCCCATTCATCTCCGCCAGGACAGCCTGATCACCTTCCATGCGTATGACTGCTCCTCCGTCGCCGTTAGAATCCCACCTGATGTATTTCCCGGTGGCCTCATCGTATTTGCTTGCACGGTCGTAGCTGGAGAACTGTGCGCATTTCTCTCCCGGCACAGGCAGAACTGAAACCTGCTCAAGATCCGTTATCCGGCCGACCAGGTCAACATACGAAAGCTTCTGCTCCCCTGCGCAGGCAAAGGAGCAGAAAACAAAGCACATCGCTGCAATAAATTTATTTTTCACAAGAATTTCCCCTTATGCTATTGTGGTAACTGTTTATCCCGGGGCTATTAAAAAAAAGCGACGCCTACGGATTATCATCGATTACCAGGGTTACATCGAGTTCAAGGGCGCCCTGGGGTGGAGGAGGAAGTTTTTTAAGTTTGGCAAGAAGCTCCTCGACAGAGGAATCCATCGGCTGATTGCCGCTTTTATTGACGATCTTGGCGGATTTGATATTGCCAGATGCGTCAATTGAAACATGCACTGTAACTGTCGGTTTCAGCCCTTTGAGTTCAGCTTTCCCGGGCTGCTTCCACAGATCATAAAGATAAATCGAAATAGTTTCATAATAGCCGGCCGGCACAACTCCTACGCCGGTAGGCGACCCTATTCCACCGGGAGCGCCGGGGCCGCCTGCCCCGCCCCCTCCACCGTTGACGGTATCAGTGACCTTGAACTGATTCTGGATCTTCTTAAGTTTTGCGGCCAGGTCGGTGCCGCTTATTTTTGGAGTGGCCGGGGTCGGGTTTTTCACTTTGACAACTTTATCGGATATTTTAATCTCCTTGGACTTTTTCGGCTCGGTGGTTTTCGGGGTCTCAACCTTTTTCTCCGTGGTTTTTATCTCGGGCACCTTTTTGTCCACAGGAACTTTTACGGTTTCCTTTTTAACAACCGGTTCAACCGGTTTTTCAACCGTCTCCTTCTTGGCAGGTTTCGGAGGTGGTTCTTCAACAGTGGACTCATCTTCTACGGTGGCCTCTTTCTTGTCCTCTTTTTTAGTTTCCTTTTTTTCCTCTTTAGGTGTGTCCGGAAGGCCTGGAGGCTCGTCTGTTATTTTCCCGGCGGGGATGAGATTTACCAGGCTCACCTGCATGGGTATGGGTTTTTTATCATAAAATTTCGACCACAGTCCCAGCCAGACAAATGGACCGATGACAAAGATGACATGGGCGAGGGAGACGGTGAAGAAAACTTTCCGCCTGAACGATTTTTCGAGCAGTATTTCCGCCGAATTATCATTGTAAACCTCGCTAAGGTTGTACATGCTTTGATCCATTTTCCAGATTCCAAAAGTAAGACAGGCTGTCCAGCCTGTTATTCCAAATTAACCGAACGGGCTGGAAAGCCCGTCCTACTTGTCCTGCTCCGTCACCAGGGACACTGTCAATATTCCGGCGCCCCTGACGGCCTTCATTATCTCCATGACTTCATTGTACTGGCGGCTGCCGTCCGCCCTGATCAGTACCGTGAGTTTCGGATTGAGCCTCCTCATCATGTCAAGCTTTTCGGTGAGCGCCTTGGGCGAAAC